>NZ_DAMBSA010000009.1:0-28874 GCF_032054795.1 Pantoea sp. CTOTU49201 | reverse complement strand
CTCGGGCGGCACCTTCGCCGCCCGTATTCCGCTCTTTTTTTCCGGCAAATTCTAATATTGAAGCGCTTCTTGCGTCGCGTCTGCCCCTGGCGGGCTGCGAGTGTTGAGCAATGTTGTCCCCGGCGGTAACGCTGTGGGAAATGTCAGAGAACCAGGCTTATGCTGCAATTCATACTCCGACGTTTGGGCCTTGTCATCCCAACGTTCATCGGTATCACATTATTGACCTTCGCGTTTGTCCACTTGATCCCCGGCGATCCGGTACTGATCATGGCCGGCGAACGCGGTATCTCTCCTGAACGTCACGCGCAATTGATGGCGCAATTTGGCCTCGATCAGCCGATGTGGAAGCAATATCTCACCTACATCAACGGCGTCTTGCACGGTGACCTCGGTATCTCGCTGAAAAGCCGTATCCCAGTCTGGGACGAATTCGTACCACGCTTTAAAGCCACGCTGGAACTGGGCATCTGCGCCATGTTGTTCGCCGTGGCGGTTGGTATTCCCGTTGGCGTGCTGGCTGCAGTAAAACGCGGCTCGATCTTCGATCACACCGCCGTAGGTATCTCGCTCACCGGTTACTCAATGCCGATTTTCTGGTGGGGCATCATGCTGATCATGCTGGTCTCGGTGCAGTGGAACCTCACGCCGGTCTCCGGGCGCGTCAGCGACACCATCTTCCTCGACGACAGCCATCCGCTCACCGGCTTTATGCTGATTGATACGCTGTTCTGGGGCGAAGAGGGCGATTTCAAAGATGCGGTGATGCACATGATTTTGCCGGCCATTGTGCTCGGCACCATTCCGCTGGCGGTGATTGTGCGTATGACGCGCTCCTCAATGCTGGAAGTGCTGGGTGAAGATTACATCCGTACTGCGCGCGCCAAAGGCCTGACGCGTATGCGTGTGATTGTGGTGCATGCGCTGCGTAACGCCATGCTGCCGGTCGTCACCGTAATCGGTTTGCAGGTCGGTACGCTGCTGGCCGGTGCGATTCTGACCGAAACCATCTTCTCGTGGCCAGGACTTGGTCGCTGGCTGATCGAAGCGCTGCAACGCCGTGACTATCCGGTAGTGCAGGGCGGCGTGCTGCTGGTGGCGATTCTGATCATCGTGGTCAACCTGCTGGTTGATCTGTTGTACGGCGTGGTCAATCCACGTATCCGTCATAAGAAATAAGGGGGAATCATGTCTGCTGTTGATCCCGCAAGCGTAACTGCTGCACCCAAGCCGATGACCCCGTTGCAGGAATTCTGGCACTACTTCAAACGTAACAAAGGCGCGGTAATCGGCCTGGTTTACATCGTTCTGATGCTGTTGATCGCGGTCTTCGCTGATGTGCTGGCACCGCACGCACCGGCCGAGCAATTCCGCGATGCCTTGCTGCATCCGCCAGTCTGGCAGGAAGGCGGCAGCTGGAGCTACATCCTCGGTACCGATGACGTGGGCCGCGATGTGCTGTCGCGCCTGATGTACGGCGCGCGCCTGTCGCTGCTGGTCGGCTGCATGGTGGTGGTGCTGTCGCTGATTCTCGGCGTGATATTTGGCCTGATGGCCGGCTATCTCGGCGGCGTGGTTGACGCCATCATTATGCGTGTGGTCGATATCATGCTGGCGCTGCCAAGCCTGCTGCTGGCATTGGTGCTGGTGGCGATCTTTGGTCCGTCGATTGTTAACGCCTCGCTGGCGATTACCTTCGTCGCCTTGCCGCACTATATCCGTCTGACGCGTGCTGCGGTGCTGGTTGAAGTGAACCGCGATTACGTCACCGCTTCGAGCGTGGCGGGTGCCGGTACGCTGCGCCAGATGTTCATCAATATTCTGCCTAACTGCCTGGCACCGCTGATCGTGCAGGCATCATTAGGATTCTCCAACGCCATCCTCGATATGGCGGCGTTGGGCTTTCTCGGTATGGGGGCGCAGCCGCCAACGCCGGAGTGGGGCACCATGCTCTCCGACGTGTTGCAGTATGCGCAAAGTGCCTGGTGGGTGGTGACATTCCCTGGAGTGACCATTCTGCTAACGGTTCTGGCATTCAACCTCATGGGCGATGGTTTGCGTGATGCACTCGACCCGAAACTCAAGCAGTAAAGAGGCACCGAGATGGCGTTATTAAATGTAGACAAACTATCGGTGCATTTCGGCGACGAAAAAACACCGTTCCGTGCGGTTGACCGCATCAGCTATCAGGTCGAGCAAGGCCAGGTTGTGGGTATTGTTGGTGAATCTGGCTCGGGCAAATCCGTGAGTTCACTGGCGATTATGGGCCTGATTGATTATCCCGGCCGCGTAATGGCGGAAAAACTGGAGTTCAATCAGCGCGACCTGCAGAAAATCTCCGAAAAAGAGCGCCGCCAGTTGGTGGGCGCAGAAGTAGCGATGATTTTCCAGGACCCAATGACCAGCCTCAACCCGTGCTACACCGTGGGTTTCCAGATTATGGAAGCGCTGAAGGTGCATCAGGGCGGCAGCAAACGTACGCGTCGTCAGCGCGCGATTGATCTGCTCGATCAGGTGGGCATTCCCGACCCGGCATCGCGTCTGGATGTTTATCCGCACCAGCTGTCGGGCGGTATGAGCCAGCGCGTGATGATCGCGATGGCGATTGCCTGCAAACCAAAACTGCTGATCGCCGATGAGCCGACTACCGCACTCGACGTAACCATTCAGGCGCAGATCATCGAACTGCTGCTGGAGTTGCAGAAGCAGGAGAACATGGCGCTGATCCTGATTACTCACGATCTGGCGCTGGTGGCCGAAGCGGCACAGCACATCATCGTGATGTATGCCGGACAAGTGGTGGAAAGCGGTAAAGCGGTGGATATCTTCAAAGCGCCACGTCATCCGTATACGCAGGCGCTGCTGCGCGCGCTGCCGGAGTTTGCCGCCGATAAAGCGCGTCTGGCCTCGCTGCCTGGCGTGGTACCGGGTAAATACGATCGCCCAACCGGCTGCCTGTTAAATCCGCGCTGCCCGTATGTGACCGATCGCTGCCGCCGCGAAGAGCCGGAGCTGCGCGACATTCCGGGCCGTCAGGCCAAATGTCACTTCCCACTGGATGATGCCGGGAGACCGACTTATGAGTCTTGATAACGATAAGCAGGATTACCTGCTGCAGGCGATTGACCTGAAAAAACACTACCCGGTGAAGAAAGGTCTGTTTGGCCAGGAACGTCTGGTAAAAGCGCTGGATGGCGTCTCGTTCAATCTCGAACGCGGCAAAACGCTGGCGGTGGTGGGTGAATCCGGCTGTGGTAAATCCACGCTGGGCCGCTTGCTGACCATGATTGAAACCCCGACCGAAGGCCAGCTGTTCTGGCACGGTCAGGATCTGCTAAAACATGATCCGCAGGCGCAGAAACTGCGTCGTCAGAAAATCCAGATCGTGTTCCAGAACCCGTACGGTTCGCTCAATCCGCGTAAGAAAATCAGCCAGATTCTGGAAGAGCCGCTGGTGATCAACACCTCGCTGACCAAAGCGGAGCGCAAAGAAAAAACGCTGGAGATGATGGCGAAGGTTGGCCTGAAAACCGAGCATTACGATCGTTATCCGCACATGTTCTCTGGCGGCCAGCGTCAGCGTATTGCGATTGCGCGTGGCTTGATGCTCGATCCGGATGTGCTGATTGCCGATGAGCCGGTCTCCGCGCTCGACGTTTCGGTGCGTGCGCAGGTGCTCAACCTGATGATGGATTTACAGCAGGATTTAGGCTTGTCTTACGTCTTCATCTCGCATGACCTGTCTGTGGTGGAACACATCGCCGATGAGGTGATGGTGATGTATCTCGGCCGCTGCGTTGAGAAGGGCAGCAAAGAGGCGATCTTCAGCAATCCGCGCCATCCTTACACGCAGGCGCTGCTGTCGGCGACACCACGTCTAAACCCGGACGATCGCCGCGAGCGCATCAAGCTCACAGGCGAATTGCCGAGCCCGCTCAATCCGCCGCCGGGCTGTGCGTTTAACGCGCGCTGCCGTCGTCGTTTTGGCACCTGCGTTCAGCTGCAGCCAAAGCTGAAGCAGTATGGCGATCAGCAAATCGCCTGCTTCGCGGTGGATCAGGATGAGAACCAGCCGGTGGGCGTGTAATAAATTACCGCTATAAATGAATGAAGGCTCCTGCGGGAGCCTTTCTTTTATCCTTAATACATCAGATTAATTAACGACAAAACGTGTTATCGCCAAAGCCACGCAAAAAGCATTACGCCACTGCATCTGTGATCAATTGGTCCTGATTAGGACTTAAAGCGTAAAGGCAAATTCTTATTTGCGTCAGGATTGCGTGAGCGACATCACAATGAAATAAAATCCATAACTTGCAGCGCAGTAGAGAAAATTCAGTAGCTTAGGTTAAAATCCCCTGCGTAATTATTTCTGTTAATTGATACTAATTAATACCCGTCAATAAATAACTGCACGCTTCTTGCATGCCCGTTTTTTCAATCTTAAAGATAGAATTCTTTTGTTGAATGCGGCGTTTTAATAATCAGATTTGTCTCACCGTCTTTTAATGTGTGTGATATATTCGCGGAAAATTCCCTCCTGCTTTTACAGGCTCTGATCATGAAGAATTACGACGATCTGCAGCGTTTTAAAGAGAAAACACAGACGCTTGATATCGCTTTTAAGGATATGTCCGGTCAATCGCATGAAGCCGATCAAAGTCAGTGGGCGTTACTGCGTCAATTGACCACCGATCAAGAGCCTGAATTAGGAAGCGGCCAGCGCATTGATATGCCGCAACCGCATCCGATTCGCGGGGATGAATTTAGCGCACCGCCCGAGCCTGCTCAGGCTGCACCTGCCAGCCCGCCACGAGGATCGATTCTTGACAGCCTGAACGCGCCTGCCGCCGCCCAGCCGGAGACCGGCTCATCGCTGTTTCCGCCCGCGCCGTCGGCTAAGCCGGTGTCGTCTGCTACGCCATTAGCGCCAAAAGCCACGCTGGTAGAGCGCCAGGCCACAACTTCACTGTTTCCGCCGGCCAAACCTGTCGCCGCACCCGCCGCACCAATTGCTCAGCCTGCTGCTGTTGCCGCGCCTGCACCGGCAGCGCCAGCGCCAATCGCGCCAGCCCCTGCGCACACCTTTGCCGCTGCGGTTGAACCGGCACGTCCGGCAGCGCCAGCACCGTCTCGCTTTGGTGCGCTGTTCCGTTCGCGTCCCGCCGAGCCCGCTAATTTGTCAAAAGAAACACCGTTAAAACCGCTACTGGAGAAGATTGCGCTATGCCGTTAGTTTGTGTGTGCTCGCCAAAAGGGGGAGTAGGGAAAACCACCATGGCGGCCAACCTTGCGTGGAGTCTGGCTCGCGCTGGCAGCAAGGTATTGGCAATCGATTTCGATGTTCAGAACGCCTTGCGCCTGCATTTCGGTGTACCGCTGAATGATGGTCGCGGCTTTGTCGCGCGCTCTGAAGATCAGGCCGACTGGAGCCAATCGATTCTGACCACCGGCGGCAATATTTTCGTCATGCCTTATGGCGAAGTCAGCGAAGAGCAGCGTGAACGTTTTGAAGAGAACCTGGTAAAAGATCCGCACTTCCTGAAGCGCGGTCTGGACACAGTATTGAATTATCCGGGACTGGTGATTATCGCCGATTTTCCACCGGGGCCGGGTCCAGCGCTTAAAGCAATGCAGGCACTTGCCGATATGCATTTAGTGGTGATGTTAGCGGATACCGCGTCGGTCTCTTTACTGCCGCAAATTGAAAATGACCGCATGATTGGTCAGCCGCTAAATAATAAGCGTGGTCATTATTTTGTGCTTAATCAGAGCGACAATCGCCGCAATATTAGCCGTGAAGTTACCGCTTTTATGCAGCAGCGCCTGGGTGAGAACTTATTAGGCGTGGTACATCGTGATGAAAGTGTCGCGGAAGCCAATGCCTCGCAACAATCTGTTTATGATTTCAGCCCAGCTTCCGCAGCTGCGTTTGATATCGAATTAGTGGCAAAACGCGTAGCCAATATCCTGAATATCACCGTGGGCAACGGCGAAGTTCAGGCACCTATTCGCAGCCACTATTAATAATGAGGCCGTCTCCGGCCCCATAATAACAACACAGCTTCTTCAGGGTGAATCATGAGTAAACTCGGGTTTTACCTGCTGCTGCTGGTGCTTGCACCGGTGGCGGCGGTAATCGTCATCACGCCTATGGACAGCCAGAAGCAATATATATTTGGCTTAATCAGCATCGGCATGATGTTTTTACTGGGCTTCAGCAAAAGCCGCAAAATAACTATCGTCATGGTTATCCTTTCCGCGCTGATGTCGACCCGATATATCTGGTGGCGCACCACGGAGACGCTGCAATTTAATTCTGAGATTGAAGCGATTCTCGGTATCGGCTTATATCTGGCCGAACTGTACGTCTGGCTGATCTTAATTCTTGGCTTCCTGCAAACCACCTGGCCATTAAAACGCACCATTGAACCCTTGCCGGATGATACCAGCCTGTGGCCAACGGTTGATGTGTATGTTCCAACCTACAACGAAAGCCTCGATGTGGTGCGTGATACCGTGCTGGCGGCGCAGTGTATTGATTACCCGCGCGACAAGTTGAAGGTCTATTTGCTGGATGACGGTAAACGCAGTGAATTTGCGGTATTTGCCGCTGACGTCGGCGTGGGTTACATCACCCGAGACGACAACAATCACGCCAAAGCCGGTAACCTCAACCACGCCATGAAGATCACCAAAGGTGAGCTGATTTGCATCTTCGACTGCGATCACGTGGCTACGCGCACCTTCCTGCAGGCGACGGTCGGTCCGTTCCTGAAAGATCCGAAGCTGGCGCTACTGCAAACCCCGCACTACTTCTATTCGCCGGATCCGTTCGAGCGTAACCTGCGCGCGGCGCGCAGCATCCCGAACGAAGGTTCACTGTTCTACGGCCCGGTACAGCAGGGTAACGATAACTGGAACGCCACTTTCTTCTGCGGCTCCTGTGCGGTGATTCGCCGTAGCGCGCTGGAAGAGATCGGTGGTTTTGCCGTAGAAACCGTAACGGAAGATGCGCATACCGCACTGAAAATGCAGCGTCTCGGTTGGGGCTCGGCCTTCCTGGCGATTCCGCTGGCGGCCGGTCTGGCCACCGAGCGTCTTGGTCTGCACGTGGTGCAGCGTAACCGCTGGGCGCGCGGCATGACGCAGATCTTCCGCGTCGATAACCCGCTGTTTGGCCGTGGATTGAAGTGGCAGCAACGTCTGTGCTACCTCAACGCCATGCTGCACTTCCAGTTCGGCTTGCCGCGCGTGGCGTTCCTGACGGCACCGCTGGCGTATCTGCTGTTTAACCTGAATATCATTCACTCATCCGCATCGCTGATTTTCGCCTACGTCTTGCCGCATCTGGTGATGTCGCTCTACGTCAACTCACGAATGAACGGCAAGTTCCGTTACACCTTCTGGGGCGAGATCTACGAAACCGTGATGTGCTTCCACCTCGTTATCCCCACGCTGCTGACCATGCTGGCACCGAAGCGCGGCAAGTTTAACGTAACGGATAAAGGCGGCCTGCTCGATCAGGGCTTCTTCGACTTCCACATCGTTCGTCCACACGTGATTGTCGCGGTGCTGCTGTCGATTGGCATCATCGCTGGCGTGGTACGTGCGACAGCGCATGACTACTTTGGCGTCGATCCTTACGTTATCGCCCTCAACGTCGGCTGGGCGGTGTTCAGCCTGATTATTCTGATGGCGGCGATTGCCGTGGCGCGTGAAACCAAGCAGGTGCGTAAAACCATCCGTATTGAAGTGCAGATTCCGGCGGTGATTCACTACGCGAGTGGGATTTCGTCGCGCACGAAAACCAGCGATCTGTCGATGGGTGGCGCGCAGCTGGATGCGCCGGACAATCGTCACGAACACGATGAAATTGAAGAGATCGATCTGCTGCTGAAATCGGGCACCATCACCATTCCGGTGAGCAAAATCTCCGGTGATGAAGAGAGCATTCGTCTGCGCTTTGGCGATATGCCGCTGTCGCGCCGTCGTGAATTGGTGCGCGTGGTGCTGGCGCGTGCGGATGCGTGGATTCAGCCGGAATATAAGCAAGACAATCCACTGGTTTCGCTTGGCACCATTATTCGTACCGTCTTTGAGCTGTTCTGGCTGACCTGGAAAGATCGCCGTGAGAAGCGTAAGCGTGACAACCAGCCCGCCGCAAAAGAGGACAGCGCTGCATGAAGAATTTGACGCAAACGTTGCTGGCAAGCTCGCTGGCAACGGCGCTGCTGCTTGCGCCTGCGTGGGCCGAAACCCCGGCGGTCACTCAGGATAGCGGCGCGCTTTCTGACGTGCCGCCGCCGCAAGGTATTGAAAGTGCGGCCGATCAACAGCTGCAACAGGCGGCAGGCGCGGCACCTTATGCGCCAGTAGAAACTGCACCAGAAACCGCTCCGCAAACCGCACCGGAAGCGGCACCACAAACCGCACCGACAACGGTAAATGAAACACCTGCTGAACCTGCGGTAAGCGAACCGGCGCCAGCAGCCGCACCTGAAATGGTGCTGCCAACGGTGACGCCAACCGCACCGGCGGTGATGCCAGATACATCTTCCGCCACGCTTAACCAGCCGATCAGCAGCACCGTTTCGGTGGCGCAGATGGGCCAGCCGCGCGGCATCACATTGACCGGTGGCCAGCTGCAATCCGGTATCGTGTTCACGCTGCCCAGCGATGAAGTGATCACCAACGCGCGCCTCAATCTGTCGCTGCGCGTCTCGGCGGCTCTGGCAGCACGCAACACTTCGCTACAGCTGATGCTGAATGGTCAGCCGCTTGGCACCTTGCCGCTGGGCTCCAGCGATAGCGATGTCAGTGATTACCAGCTGGATATTCCGGCGGCGATGGTGGTTTCGAGCAACAACCTCAGCTTCAAGATTAACGATGCCGACAAGCTGCTGTGTGAGAAAGAGAGCGCGCAGCAGTATCAGGTATCGATTCTGCCGAAAACCACGCTGAGCCTCGAAGGCCAGCAGCTGAACATCGGTACCAGCCTGCGTAACTTCCCGCGTCCGTTTATCGATGCGCAGCGCATGACGCCCGCGAGCGTCACCTTTGGCTTTGCCGCCAATGCCGCGCCGGACAGCATCAGCGCCGCCGCGCTGGTGGCATCGTGGATGGGCATTCAGTCGGATTATCGTGGCATCCGTTTCCCGGTGGTGCGCGGCGATCTGCCGGAACACAACGGCATTCTGATCGGCCATCCGGGCGACAAGATTGGCACCGTAACCTTGCCAGCCACCAACAGTCCGCTGCTGCAGGTGATCGATAACCCGAACAATCCGGTCTACAAATTGCTGCTGGTGGTCGGGGCGAATGACGATCAGCTGCGTCAGGCCGCTAACCGTTTAACTACTCAGCCGCTGGCGACCGATGCCAGCAGCCTGAACGTGCAGCCGCAGCCGATTGGCGTGCGTAAGCCGTACGATGCGCCGCGCTGGATCAACACCACGCGTCCGGTGCGTCTGAGCGAACTGCTGCGTAAAGATCAGAGCCTGACCACCACCGGCATCTGGCACGATGCGCTGAGCGTCAACTTCCGCGCCGCGCCGGATCTGTTCCTGTGGGATGGCGATACCATTCCGGTGGAGCTGCACTATCGCTTCCCATCGGAAAGCTGGATTGACGAGAACAACTCGTTCCTCAACGTGATGATTAACGGCACCTTCCTGCGCAACCTGACGGTAAATAAAGTCGGCTTGCTGGAGAGCGCCTGGCATCGCCTGGGCGGCGACGCGCGTCAGGAGCATTACACCCTGAAACTCGAACCGTACCTGATATACGGTGACAACCAGCTGGCGCTCTACTTCAACATCAAGCCGAAAGCGGATGCACCGTGCGGCGTGTTGCTGAATAACAACATCAAGAGCCGTATTGAAGAGGATTCGTGGATCGATCTGAGCCACACGCGCCACTTCACCATGCTGCCAAACCTCTCTTACTTTGTGGGCGCCTCGTTCCCGTTCTCGCGTCTGGCGGACTTCTCACAGACCACGCTGCTACTGCCGGAACAACCAAGCGATGCGGAGATCGCCACGCTGCTGGATATGGCCTCCCGCGCCGGTAACGCCACCGGCGTACCGCTGCTGCAAAACCAGGTGCTGTTTGGTCTGCCAAACGGCGGCACCAACATGACGCGTCTGCAACAAAGCGATCTGCTGGCGGTGAGCACCACGCAGAACAACGACTTCAACCAGGCGATGCTGGCCAACACGCCATTTGATACCAGCGGCAACACGCTGGGCGTGAAAGAGCCGACCACCTGGGACAAACTGCGTGGCTGGCTGACCGGCGACTGGTATCGCCAGCAGCTGGATGCCGATCGTTACTTCTCCTCCAACGAAGCGTGGCGCGGCTTTGTCAGCTATCGCTCGCCGTGGAACCCGGATCGTTTAGTGGTGATGACGGTGGCGACCAGCGATCAGCAACTGCTGCGCCTGCATGAAGACCTGAATTCCGCGCGTATCAACGCCGGTATTCGCGGCGATACCGCCATCATCACCGATGAGAACGGCATTCGCAGCTTCCGCGTCGGCCCGCAATTCCCGAGCGGCGAAATGCCGTGGTACATGATGGTGGTGTGGTATGCCAACCAGCACTCGGTGCTGATGGCGCTGGCGGCGCTGCTGCTTTCAGCGTTGGTCGGCGGCGGTGCATGGGTGATGCTGAAACGTCATGCGTGGCGTCGTCTCAACCCAAAAGTTGATAGCAAGTCCGGCAAGAAGTAAGGATAAAAACAATGAAAAAACATCTGTTAAGTGCCGGTATTCGTCATGCCCTGATTCTGGGTGGGGCACTGACGCTCTCTCAGCCGCTGCTGGCGGCGGAGAGCACTAATCCTGCGTTACAGGCGCTGTTCGATCAGGCGGCGTACTGGCACCAGAAAGCGCATGACGATTTGGCGAAAGCCTCGTTGCAGAAAGTGCTGATGGTTGAGCCGAACAACACGCAGGCGCTCTATCTGCTGGCGCTCTATTCGCAGCAGAGCGGCGGCACGGCGGAAGCGGCGCAGTGGCGTGCGCGCCTGAGCGCCGCCTCGCCGAACGATCCGCATCTCACCGAGCTGGATAACGCGCGCCAGCTGCAAACTATTCCGCAGGCGCAGCTGCAACTGGCGCGCCAGCAGGCACGCAGCGGCAACATCGCGGCGTCGCTGCAAACCTGGCGTAACACCTTCAGCGGCAACGAGCCGCCGCCGAGCGTGGCAGCCGAATATTATCTGACCATGGCAGGCGATCGTTCGCTGCTGCCGCAGGCGGTTGAAGCGCTGCGCCAGTTCTCCGCCGATCATCCGCAGGATACCGGCGCCAAACTGGCGCTGGGTAAAGCGCTGACCTATCAGGAATCGACGCGTCGTCAGGGTATTGATGTGCTTGGCAGCCTGGCAGACGGCAACAAAGAAGCCGATCGTTCGCTGCGTCAGGCGCTGTTGTGGCTTGGTCCGCAGGCGTCCGATGCATCGCTGTACCAAACCTGGCAGCAGCGCCATCCACAAGATAACGCGGTGCTGGATTACTACCGTAAAAACGTCGGCGGCGCGGAGAAAGGCGCGGGCTTTACCGCGCTGAACAGCGGCGACGTCAGCAACGCGCAGAACAACTTTGAGAAAGTGCTGCAAGCCAACCCGCAAGATGCGGATGCGCTGGCTGGCATGGGCTATGTTGCTCAGCGCGCCGGACGTTATGCCGAAGCGGCGGATTACCTGACGCGCGCGGCGCAGTTGGGTGGCGATCAGAGCGACACGCGCCAGAAGCAGGCCGCTGATGCACGTTTCTACGCGCAGCTGGCCACCGCGCAGCAGGCGTTGAAAAACGGTGACAGCGCGCAGGCGTTGGCGCTGAGCGAACCGCTGGCGCAGGCCGACGGCGAGAAAGGCGTCTCCGCCAAACTGTTCCGCGCCGATGTGCAGCGTCGCAGCAATCAGCTCGATCAGGCGGAGCAAACCTATCGTTCCATCCTGCAAAGCGATGCCAATAACCGCAATGCCAAAGAAGGCTTGTTCTACGTGCTGCGTCAGCAGAACCGTGGCGCAGAAGCCAACACCTTGCTGGCGTCACTGCCCGACAGCGTGCGCCAAAGCGTGGCACCGCGCGGCAGCAGCACCGATCCGATTCGTGCGCAGGCCAAGCGTGAAGTGGCGGCGGGCAACAACAGCGCGGCTATCGCCACCTTGACCTCGGGCATTCAGCGCTATCCTAACGATGGCTGGCTGCGTCTCGATCTGGCGCGTATCTACCGCGCGCAGGGCGATAACATGATGGCGGCAAATATCATGCAGCCCACCATGCGCAGCGGTGCCAGCACGACAGAACTCTACGCGGGTGCGTTAAACGCCAGCGAAAGCAGCGCCTGGCAGCAGGCGAGTTTGCTGCTGTCGCGCATACCTAATAGCAGCAAGAACAGCGATATGCGCGAGCTGGCGCAGCGCGTCAATTTCAACCTGCAGATGGCTACCGCCGATCAATATCTGGCGCAGGGCTCGAACGCGGCAGCGGCCAACACCTTGCGTGCACTGGCATCGACGCCGCCGTCTAATCCAGTTGATGCCGGTAACCTGGCACAGAAACTGGCGAAAGCCGGCGATCTCACCACTGCCGTTTCCGTGGTGCGCAGCAACATGCAGCGCGGGATTCAGGGCAACGCCGGTGATTACGCGGCGCAGGTGGCGGTGCTGAATCAGGCCGGTCTGAACACCGAAGCGCAGAGCTTCCTCAGCAGCCCGGAACTGCAGGCTCGCAGCACGCCAACTCAGCTGGCGGGCATCCGCAACGGCTACGTGATCAACGAAGTGGATCGCCTGCGTGAGCAGAAACAGTACGCCGCCGCTTACGACAAGCTGGTGGGCGCGTTGCAGCACGATCCGCAGAACCGCGATCTGATGTTCGCCATGGCGCGACTCTATCAATCCGGCAAGATGAACAAAGAAGCGGGCGTGGTGTACGACTACCTGATGACGCAGGATACCGCGACGCAAGACGCGCGCACCGGCGCCATCAACGTGGCGCTGGCGCAGAATGACGTCAATAAAGCCAATACCTTAACGCGCGGCCTGCGCAATGAGCAGTCGCCAGATCGCTTGCTGCTGTTAGCCCGCGTGGCCGAAGCCAACGGTGAACACAGCCAGGCGATGAGCTATCTGCGCACCGCGCGCGGTCAGCTGATTGGTCTGCAAGGCGCAGAAACCGGCAGCGTGCCAAGCGTCGGCGGTCTGGCGCTGGCCGACAATCCGTTTATCAATCGCGGCACCTCGCCGGTGGGCCGCTCGCCGTCCAGCTATGGCGCGGTGATGCCGTGGCAGTCGGCTCCAACGGCCACCAGCAGTGCCGAAGGCGTGACGCTGGCGAGCAACACACCGGCAATTCAGCAAAGCCAGACGCTGCATCAAATCGACAGCATGATGGACGATCTGCAAGAGAAAACCGGCACCTGGGTGCAAGGCCAAATGCAGGTACGTGGTCGTGACGGCGAATCAGGCTTGAGCAAACTCACCGAAGCCAAAGCGCCACTGACTTTCTCTACCGTGCCGTTTGGCGATGCGCGCTTCGACTTCACCATGACGCCGATTTCCCTCACTGCAGGCAGCGCCGGTGGCGACGCATGGCGTCGTTTCGGCACCAACTCGCTGGTGCAGGGACAAGTGGTGGCATCGGGTGATGCGAAAATCGACGATGTGCCTAACTCCTCCACCGATTCGCAATCCGCGACCGGCGTGGAGCTGAACATGGCGCTGAAGGGCGACAGCTACAAGATTGACCTCGGCAGCACGCCGCTGGGCCAGGACTTGAGTACGCTGGTGGGCGGTGTGCAGTGGTCGCCGAAGCTGACCGACTTCCTGACGCTGATCCTCACCGGTGAACGCCGCGCGATGACCGACAGCCTGCTGTCGTATGTCGGTGTTGAAGACAAAACCAGCGGTAAACGCTGGGGCCGCGTGACTAAAAACGGCGGTAACGCCTTGCTGAGTTACGACAACGGCGATGCCGGTTTCTACGTTGGCGGCGGCGCGTACAGCTACATCGGCGAAAACGTGGCGAGCAACAACAGCGTTCAGGCGACCGCAGGCGCGTATGTGCGTCCGTATCACCTCGACGATCGCGAGCTGAAAGTCGGCATGAGTTTGTCGTGGATGGATTACTCGAAAAACCTCAGCTACTTCAGCTACGGTCAGGGCGGTTACTTCAGTCCGCAGAACTATGCGTCGGTGTCGTTCCCTATCGAGTTCAGCCGCAAGTTTGACGACCTGAAAGTGAACGTCGGCGGTTCGGTGGGTTATCAATCCTACAGCCAGGATAAGAGCGCCTACTTCCCGAATAACCCGTCGTTGCAGGCGCAGCTGCAAAGTCTGGCCGATCAAGGTTACGTGAAGGATGCGTTCTACAGCGGCGAGAGCAAAAACGGCATTGGCTACAACCTGCATGCCGGTGCGGATTATAAGATCAACAAAGATGTCACCGTGGGCGGTCAGCTCGGCTACGACACCTTTGGCGATTACAACGAAAGCACAGCCAATCTGTACTTCCGTTACATGTTCGGAGATTACTAATGAGTGAGCAAGTAACCGCACGCGTCAGCCATCCGCATCAGCCGGGCTGGTTTGATCTGGTGAGCGCGATGATTGAGAGCATGCTGGACAACGCGGGCGAGGAAGCGGAAGGCTTTCTCAACGGTGTCGGCGTATCGCTGGCAACGCGCTATCCTTTACCTGACGCGCGCACCGTGCAGGATCTGGAGCGTGAAATGAATTTGCAGCTGGCGCGTTTTAACTGGGGCTTTGTGCAGTTACAGCCGCAGGAAAATGCCATTCTGATTCAGCACCACGCGCTGCCGCAGGGCGACAGCAACGTCGGTGCTGAACGCTGGCAGCTGGCGCTGAGCGCAGTACTGGCGGGCGTGTATGCGCAGTGGCTGCAGGCACAAGGTGGCAGCGCGGCGGTGCCGGTGACGCTTGAGAACAACGACGGCGGCACGCTGCACTATCGATATCAATAGGAAGCTGTAATGAGAGTAATGCGGTTCTGGCGTCAATGGATGCTGTGTTTCATGGTGATGTTTTTTAGCGCTCAGGCAGCCGCAGATGGCTGGAGTACCTACAAAAGCCGTTTTATGGGCAGCGATGGCCGTATTAGCGATACGGCAAATAACAACTTAGCCATACCGAAGGTCAGGGCTACGGCATGCTGCTGGCGGTGGCGCATGACGATCGCACCACCTTCGATCAGCTGTGGCAGTGGACGCGCACCCATCTGCGCAATCCGCAAAACGATCTGTTTTACTGGCGCTACACGCCTGGCGCGGCCAATCCGATTGCCGACAAAAACAATGCGTCCGATGGTGATGTACTGATTGCCTGGGCGCTGCAGCGTGCGGCGCAGAAGTGGGGTGGCGATTACCAGCAGGCCTCCGACCGCATTCAGCGTGCGATTGTGAAGCTGAATGTGATCAGCTACGGCGGACATAAAGTGATGCTGCCGGGCGCGCAGGGTTTCAACAAAACCAGCTATGTGGTGCTCAATCCGTCCTATTTCCTGTTTGAGGCCTGGCGCGAGTTTGCTGAGCACAGTCATCTGCGCATCTGGAATGAGCTGATTGATGACGGCATGGATTTGCTGGGTGATATGCACTTCGGTAAAACCGGCCTGCCGCTGGATTGGGTGGCGCTGAATGCTGATGGTTCAGTGGCACCGGCGGTCGGCTATTCCAATCGCTTCAGCTATGACGCGATCCGTATTCCGCTGAATATCTGGTGGTACGATCCACAAAGCTTGCGTCTGGTGCCGTTCCAGCGCGTCTGGCAGGGTTCGGCGCGCATGACTACGCCCGCCTGGTATGATGTGTTGGGCAACACACCAGCGCCGTACAACATGGAAGGGGGTTTGTTAGCGATTCGCGATTTGACGCTGAATCAAACCGGTTACCTCAATGACCGTTTAGCGCCGGATCAAAACTACTTCTCCGCCAGCCTGCAACTGCTGACCTGGATGGCGTATCAGGAAAAGCGGTAAGTCTCTTCTTAGACCAGGTCGCCATAAATGGCGACCCTAAAAAACCTGCAACTTTCCCGTGTGGTCGCCATAAATGGCGACCCTACAAACCTGCAACTTACCCGTAGGGGCGCCATTTATGGCGACCTCCATTGATGCTTATTTAAAATCCGCATACGGCGTCAGCGGTTGTGGTGGCATATCCATATCGCCGTTCCAGCCGGACATTGAATAGCGCATGAAAATCAAACCGTGGCTTGGGGTGTAATCCTTCGCCTGCTGAATATCCATTGCCAATCCCACCGACCAGTGCGGCGTAATGCGTCGCTCCACCAACGCCTGCAGCGTGTAGCCAAAACCGGTACCCGAGCTGCTGTCTGAGGTAGGATTTGATGCCAGCGTGAAGCCCGGATTGACCGGATAGCGCTGCTGCCCGTCGGTATGCGATTGCGACCACGAAACCGAGCCGCCGAGATCAAACGACCAGTTTTCTGTGCGCTGGCGATAGGTCACCGGTACCGACAGCGAGAAATATTGCTGCGGGCTGTAATAGCCGCCCTGGCCGAAGGTGTAGTCGCTGAGATCTTTCTGGTAATGCCACAGCATGCTGTTTAGGCCAACGGTGGCGCGGCGATTATCTTCATTAATCAGTTTGTAGTAATAGCCCGCCATCAGGCGTTCACGGCTATTATCCGCGACGTTATCGCCACTAAGTTGATGCGCACTGATATCGCCCCACACGCCATGCGCGCCGCCTTGATCGTAACTCAGCCCGAGCGAGCCGCCGGTTGCAACTACACCGCCCCAGGTTTTACCGCCGTTCGCTGAGGGATCGCGTGCGCCTGCGTACGCCAACAGCGAGCTGGAGATCGGTCGCCGTGATGCGGTGAATGTCAGGCCAATGTCTTTAACGTCGGTTTTCCAGCTGACGCCGCCGACCCAGTTGCTGGTCTCGAAGCCGAGCGGCGTAGTGCCGACATCAGCCGACCATATATCGTTATGCCAACCCACGCCCAGCGCGGTGCCTTCATCGCGCTGATTAAAGTCGCGGCTGCATCCGCCAGAATTGTCATCATTACAGCTACCGAACTGCTCGCTGTGGCTGCCGTTGGTGGTGGAGAAGGTGCCGGCTGAAACCAGCACATGATCCACACGCACAAAGCTGCGGCCATCGGCCAGCGGCGTTTCTGCCTGCATCATGGTGGTATGCGCGGTGAAATCGGAGGTGCCGCCGTTGCCTTTATTGCGCGAGTAATCCTGCTCCAGCGTGAACGTGGTGTCCTGCTGGCGATAAAGATCGGCGGCGTCGCTACGGATGCTGCGTTTCAGCCAGTCATCCTGCACCTGATTGCGGGTTAACGCCGTATAGCGATCGTTATCCTGTGGCACATTCGGGCTGATGCCGCTTGCGGCCATCGCAAGCTGATAATCCTGCTGCGCTTGTGTGGGCTGTTGCAACTGCGTTTCCAGCCGCGCCGCATCACGATACACCAGCGCTTTTTCCTGCGACGGTGCCAGTTTCGTCGCGCGGGTTTTCAGCTCAGCAAACATCTGTTGGGCACGATCCGCATCGCCACTGTTTTGCCAGGCGAGCGCCACGCGTCGCCCGCTGTTGACGCTTTGCTGCGCCACGCTCGGCGGCAAGGTTTTTAACGCGCGCTGCGCTTCCGCAGGTCGTTTCAACGCGATCAAGGCCTCGATGCGACCCAGCGCCGCATCGCCGTTTTTACTGTCTTGCTGCAGCACCTTTTGATAGCTCGCCAGCGCGCTGCGGGCATCGCCGCGCTCCAGCGCCCAGTCGGCCAGCGTGATATCGCGGCGGATGGATGCGGGTTGCTGTTTTAGCAGCGCAATCGCCGCCGTCTCATCGCCGCGCGTGCGTAAATCACTGGCGCGGGTAAACACTTTGTCCTGCTCGAGACGATCGGCCAGCTCATGCATGTTGCTGTCCCAGCGCGAAGTGGGCAAGCGATGCAAGGTCGCCAGCGCCGCGTCATCGCGGTCGCCGGAAGCCAGCCACAGCGCCGACGCATACAGCGCGGCGGGTTCCTGAGGATGCTGGCGCACCATCGCGTCCATCACTTGCGCGCCTTGAGTTTCTTCGCCGCCGTTGCGCAGCGCGCCAGCCAGTCGATAAGCCAGCCAGATATCATCAGGATTCGCCTGCGCCGCCTGGCGATATTTCTCCGCCGCCTGATGCCATTGACCTTGCTGCGCCAGCGTATCGGCTTCGGCCATCAGTGCATCGGTACGCAGCTGTAGCAGACGACTTTTCGCCGTGCTGTTGCTGCGATCCAGTCGCAGCGCCTGCTGCCAATAACTTTCTGCCTGCGCGGAGTTCTTACGCGCCAGCGCCGCATCACCCAGGCCAATCAGCGCCCAGCTATCGCGATTATCCAGCGCCTGCGCGCTGCGGTAATAACGCTCCGCCGCCGCGATATCGCCTTTTTTCAGCGCCGCATCGCCATTGTTGATCGCCAGCCAGTAGCGGTTGGTTTGCAGCAGCGACTGCCACTTGCCGATCTGCGTGCTGGCCTGGCCGGCCTGAATCGCTTTCTCCAGCCAGCTAATGGCGGCGGCGCGATTGTTGGCTCGCGCCTGCGCCTGGCCCATCGCGCCCATCAGTTCGGCATCATTAGGGTTGGCTTTTAACGCGGCATTGAGTGCGGCAATCGCATTTGCGCCGCCACCGGCATCCACCAGCGCCAAACCACGCATGCGCTGGCGATACGCGGGATCGGCGAGCAGTTTTTGCTGACGCGCCAGCTCTTGCTGACCGCGCTGCTGGGCATCGCCTTCGGTAAAGGTTTGCAGATATTGCTGCAGGCTGGCGACGCTACGTTCGCTCACCGGCTGATTCTGGATCTGCTGCAACCACAGCTCGGAGGCGGCATCGCGCCCGCCGTTGCGGTTGGCGAGACGACGCAGCTGCGTAAAGGCTTCGCCTGGCTGATTATTATCAAACGCCATGCGCGCCAGCTGAAGCTCAACGCCGATGTTGCCGGGATAGCGCTGCTCCAGCGCCTGCAACTGTTGATACGCTTGTGGCTGCTGGCCGGGTAAACGCGCCACTAACCGCCAATACTCCAGCTCGGTATTTACATCGGGGAATACGCCGTGGAACAGCGCGTCCCACGCGGCTTTGGCTTCGGCGACGTGTCCGGCGGTGGCCAGTAATCTCGCCTGCTGCAACTGCTGACGACCTTCCGCGGTCACCAGACGCAATCCAGCTTCTGATTCGCGCGTGGCGGCGGCATTCGGTGCCACGCGCTTCAGTTCATCCAGCAGTTTTTGCGCTTTAGCCTGATCGCCCTGACGCAGCGCCATGCGGATTTGCGCCGCCAGCACCTGCGGATTATCAGGATCGATTTTTTCCAGCCGATAAAGCGATTGCTGAACCAGATCGAGTTTGTTGGTCGATTCGCCGGTGCGAATCTGCATCAGCAGCCACTCGACCGGCGAAACTTGTGGACCGCTCGGGGCGGCAGCCGAACCGGCTAACACCCCGAGCGTGCTGCCAATCAGCAATCCAAGCTGCAGTTTATTCATCGTCATCCAGCTCGGCCAGACGGCGACGGCTCACCATGCGCATTAAACGCCACGCCATCAGCGCAAACAGAATTACCACCACAACCGCGCAAATCGCCAGCCACACCGGATGCGTTGCCAGCAGATTCCACAGCCGTTCCCACCACGGCAGGTGACCAACGTAATAGGTTTCGCCGACACGAATGCTATTAACGCCTGATTCACGGATCACCGCAGCGGAACCGAACACCGCCGCGCGTTTGCCGCTGTCGAGCAGCGCGTTATTCAGCAATTCCCAGCCGCGTGGGCTGTCGGCCAGCAGCGCCACGACGCTGCGTTGATCGTTGAACGGGGACTGGAAGCCAACAATCGCGCCCATCGGCCCGCGTGAGCTGATGGTGGTTTGGCTTTCCACTGCGCGTTCACTGTCAGAAATCGGCACGTTGGCCGCCGCATTGCTGCGTGAAGGCATGCTGATCCAGCTGCGCGCGACATCGGCCAGTAGCGGGATCTTGGTATCGTCCTGCAGATCCTGCGGAATGCCGCCGATCATCAACATGTCCGCATCCGCTGATTTCGCTTTGCTCCAGTCATCGCTCATCTGCACGCGCAGCGCCGGATAACCGGTTTGCGCGCCGATGCTGCCGAGCGCATTGAGCAGCGTGCTGACTTCGTCATTGCTCGGTTTAGGCTGCACCAACACCAGCGTTTGCGCCAGATCGGCGAAGCGGCTATACGGGAAACCGGCGTTGGCGAACGCACCCAGCGACGGCATTTCGATGTAATGGCGATAGCCGGAGAAATCGATGCTCGAGGTATCATCGATTACCACGTGATGTCCGACGGCGGTGACGGTTTCGCAGCGTCCATCGGCGGTGCCACCAATAAAGGTGTTGGCGTAATCAAAGTTAAAGCGCAGCTGATTCACCACGCCAAGGCGCAGCGCCGGAATGGTCAACTGGCGATTGCTGTCCTGCAAACCCTGCATCAGCGGGATGCGCATCAGCTGCTGACCGGCGGTATCTTTCTGCGTCAGCGGATAATCCTGCATGAACTGATTGTTGAGATGCACCGCGAGGCGCGATCCATCCTGCTGAATCGGCGAGGTGTAGCGGTAGCGCAGATCCATATCGATACCGCGTGCGCGCACCAGGAACAGATCTGGCGGCAGATTCAGCGTCAGGCTGATCGGATTCGGCTGCAAACCATCGCCCTGCAGCTGGTTTTGATACTGCGTCAGCTCGGCAAAGGTTGTGCGGCGATCGGTGCGCACCCAGTTCGGTGCGTCGTACGCCTGGCGCGCGGCCAGCAGTTTGACGCTGTTGATGGTTGAGGTGTCGCCGCGCAGCAGCAGCTGGCCTTGTGCAATGCCTTCCACCGCAGTTAACAGATCCTGATCGTCGCGACCCAGAATCAGCAGCATCTTCTCGTACGGATTGTACGGCTGATTCACCATCTCCACCGTCGGTTTCTCCACCGGCGGCAGGTCTTTCAGGAAGTCGGGACGATGATCGTTGGTGGCAAACACCACCGCATGTTGCTCTTTAGGCAGCTGGTTATACAGCACCGGGAAGGATTGTCCGCGCCACTGAGCTTTGCTGCCAAACCATGAAGCCAGAATCCCGGCCGCACGCTGTTGCAGCAGATTCGGCTGGGCGTTGAAGACCATCGGCAGCTGCAGCGGGCGGCTGTCGCGCGTATCAAAGAACGGTTCCGGGAAATGCGACAGATCGTTCTTTAACGGCAGCTTTTGCAGCGTCAAATCGAGTTTGCTGGCTTTGCCGATATCCAGCCAGATGGTGCTGTTGGCCGGGTTTTCACACACGTTGGCGTAGTGACCAACCAGTTCAAGACGCACGCGGTTGAAGTCGCTGATAAAGCGCGGATCGATAGGGATCTGCGTTTGATTCTCTTTGCCAAGCTGATCGGCGGTGACGGTCACCAATCCCACCAGTTCATCGTTGAGATAGACCTTAAGCTGCGACAGCGTGGGAATCAGCGCTGGCGACGGACGATAGCTCAGATTGAGCAGCGCGCGCGTCACCACTTCATCGCTGCGCACGCCGAACTCAATCTGGCTGCTCGGTTCGGTACCGCGCAGCGTCATGCTACCGGGCGGCGGAGCGACCTGATTAAACACCAGCTGGCTGTCACGCAGCGGCGCGTTGGCGTCGACCAACGCGTTCACCTCCGGTAACGGCTGTGGCGCATTGATGGCGCCAGAGGTCTGTGGCGCGGCCTGCACCACAGCTACGCAGCCCAGCATCAGGGCGGTGAACCAACTCAGTTTTTTCGTCATGGTCATATCATCAACTTAAGTAAAATCGGTTTTGATCGTCGCGGGCTGGCGGTCAATACGCTGCGGTAGCAGTGTCGCCAGCCAGCTCACCAACGCGGTGAGCCCACGGAATAAACGGCGCAGCGGCGCAGGGCCATACTCGGCCAGACGCAGATAGCCTTTAAAACCCAGCACCATAATGTCGGCCAGACTTTGCACCGGTTTGTCTTCCGGGAAGCCGTCCTGCCACAGCGCCCAGGTATCGGCGCGGGCGAAAGTGCATTGAATAAATTCAATGTGTTGGCGCGTGCTGAGTTGATGCAAACGAATGCCGGCGCGACGGCCAAATACGCGCTGCACCTGACACGGGAAGCTGAACTCTTGCTGACCACGGCGCAGCAGCAGCGACACGGTTTCGTCCTCTTTCAACGCATCGGCTTCGCGCAACTCAACGCCCACGCCGCCGTCGGAATAGTCGCGCAATGTGCACGGCACCATGTGTCCATCCTCACGCGCGATGGCGGCAGGCATGGCGATTTCCACACGATGCGCTTCGCGGATTTGGCGCGCTTCAACCGAAACCGCCACCGCGCCGCCGAGGATAATCATGTTGTAAATCACCCACACCAGGCTGACCCAAATGGTGAGCATCTCGTTGGCCGGACCGTACGCCATGCGCCAGAAGGCCATGCCGATACCGGCGATATTCAGCAGCACCAGCATCATGTACGGCTTGGTAATCACCCAATCGAGATGACGTTCGGCCACCAAACCACCTTTGGCGGTAACGTTGAATTTGCCTTTGTGCGGATTGAACAGCGCCACCGTGGTTGGCCGCGCGATGTACCACGCCAGCACGGTTTCATACACTTCGCTCCAGAACGAGTGACGCCAGCGGCCCTGAATGCGCGAGTTGGTCAAACTGGTGTGCAGCATGTGCGGCAGCACGTAGATGGCGATCGCCAGCGCGGGCGCGTAGATGATGTAGGCGTGGAACAGCAGAAACGCCAGCGGTGCCAGCAGGAAGATCAGGCGCGGAATCCCGGCGAGAAAGTGCAGCATGGCGTTGGCGTAACACAGGCGCTGCACCAGCTTTAACCCTTTGCCAAACAGCGGGTTATCGAGGCGGAAAATCTGCACCATGCCGCGCGCCCAGCGGATACGCTGGCCAATATGCGCGGACAAACTCTCGGTGGCCAAACCGGCAGCCTGTGGAATACGGATATACGCCGAGGTGTAACCCTGACGATGCAGGCGCAGCGAGGTGTGCGCATCTTCGGTGACGGTTTCTACCGCAATCCCGCCGATCTGATCCAGCGCGGTACGGCGCAGCACGGCGCAGGAGCCGCAGAAGAACGCCGCATCCCAGGTATCGTTGCCATCCTGTACCAAACCATAGAACAGCGAACCTTCGTTCGGCGTCTGGCGGAAGCGACCAAGGTTACGTTCGAACGGATCGGGCGAGAAGAAGTGGTGCGGCGTTTGCAACATCGCCAGCCGATGATCTTTCAGGAACCAGCCCATGGTCAGCTGCAGGAACGAGCGCGTCGGCACATGGTCGCAGTCGAAAATCGCCACATACTCGCTGCGGCATGCGGCTTTCAACGCATGGTTGATGTTGCCCGCTTTGGCATGTTCGTGAGTCGGGCGCACCACGTAATTGACGCCAACGCTGGCGGCAAACTCGCGGAACTCTTCGCGCGTGCCGTCATCCAGCAGGTAGATATTCAGTTTGTCCTGCGGCCAGTCGATGCCCATCGCCGCGTAGATGGTCGGTTTCACCACGCTGAGCGGTTCGTTGTAGGTCGGCACCAGAATATCGACGCTCGGCCACGAGGTAATTTCCGGCGGCATCGAGACCGGCTGACGATTGAGCGGCCACAGCGTCTGGAAATAACCCAGCACCAATACCGCCCACGCATAGGTTTCGGCACCAATCAGCAGCAGACCAAACGTCAGGCTGAGCGGATCGTCCCAGTTGAGGGTTTCGGTGTAGCGCCACCACAGATAACGGCAGGAGATCGTCAGTGATAACACGATCAGCATGATGGTCGACAAGCGCCCCGGCACGCGCCGCACCAGCATCGCTAATCCCCATAACAGCAGCACAAAAACAAACTGCGTGGTGATGCCGAAGGGTTGCGAAATACACAGCAGCGCCAGCAGGCTGGCGACAATCGCCGCCGCGATAAACAGCAGCTGGCGCAACCACGCGGGCAGCGCCTGAATACGTTGTTCGCTGCGCTGGGCAAAACGGTTGTGTTCCAGCCGTGCCGGCAGCGCGCCGAGCCATTGATACAGCCGTTCGCGCCAGCGGAACAGCGGCTTGACGCTAAAACTTTTACGCGTGCGCTTGTCGAGCGGCAATACCAGCATCAGCCACAGGCTTTGCAGCGCATAGCGCAGCGGGTCAAGCGGTCGCGGTCGCAGCGGCGAAATTTGCGGATAGTAACGCTGACGATGTTGCAGGATGCGCTGCCAGCCGGGAGTTTCCAGCCGCAACAGCGACCACGCCAGCACGCACCACATCAGATGCAGTGCGATGGTGAAGCGGCCTGCGCCATGCTGATGCGCCAGTTGAGCGCGGCGTTGCAGCGCCTGCCACGCTTGCGGCATCAGCAGCCAGCGTAATGGATTCACGCCGCGCCTCCCGACACATTAAGCAGCAGCCAGTTGGCCAGCGTGTTGATCTCTTCACTGGCCAACGCATGCGGCCGATATTCGCCCACCGGCTGTTTCATCATCAGCGCTTCCGCCAGCGCTTCATCGCGGTGGATGACCTGTGGAATCAGGTTCTTCAGCGAGCTGATCCACAGCTGATGCAAATCCTGCTGCAGCTGGCTGTTGGCGTTGAACTGGTTGATCAGGAACAGCGTGTGCGCAGGAAAACGTGCGTGATGCAGACGCAACTGGCAGTTGGCATCCAGCGTCAGCACCTGCAGTAAACGATCGGCTGCGGCAACAAAAGATCGCTGCCACGGCAACAGATCCGCTGGCATGTCGAAAATAATCCAGTCGTAGTGTGATTTCAGGGCCGGTAACGCATTTAGCAGCGGTGCGGCAAATTCTGAGTTGATATTGCTGATGTTGGCGCGCTGTGGCGGCGTGAGTGCGCCAAACGGCAGAAAATCCAGCCCTGCTTGATAGCGCTGTGCGCACTGCTGCCACGCTTGCTGTTCGAGCAGCGCAGGTGCCCAACCCTGAGTGTGGGTGAGCGGCAAATTGAAGTGGGCAGCCAGTTGATTTACCGGGGAAAAGTCGATAACCAGTACCGATTGCTGCAGCGCGTTAAACGCCCAGCCGAGCGCGGCGCTCAGCGAAGTGGCGCCACAACCGCCACGCAATCCTTGTAATGCAATAACAGGCATTAACGTTCTGACTCCTGTGCCGCGCTTATTTCACGCAGCAATGGCCAGCGCGTCATAATGGTATTAAGTCGCGCTTCGCGGGCAATATCAATGTAGCGAAATGCCTTAAGGGAAAAGGCATCACTCAATGCGGTAATGTCATCGTGCTCTTCGCTGCTAGCAGCATTCAGCGAAAATGCATTCTCTGTTTTCATTATTTTTTTGCCACCAAAAAATCGACAACGGATGAATTGTGGTTCTATTTTTTGTAAAGTTTAAACCTGAAGTAAAGACAAATGCTATCCACAGATCAATGTGATTTGCATTAATAGGCTATTTTTTTATTTCACCCGTTCCAATTGTGGCTGTGTGGATTAAACTAGCCTGGATTGTATCGATCGCGAATAAAATATGAAAAATCATTATGCGCTTGGCCTGCAGCAGATTCAGCAGGAATTAAATACTCTGCAGAATCCAGGGTTTTACTGGATTACCAGCCAGCGTCAGGAAGATGCACGAATGCTTTTGCGTCAGGTGGTTAGCCAGCAAAGTGCGGCTACGCTGATCAGTGCAGACGAGAAACCGCAGGCGCTGCTGACGCCCGATCCCATCGGCGGCCCGGCACGTATGCCGTTATTTTCACTACCAGCGAATAAAAGCAGCTTACAGCAGCTGGAGAGTGATTTTTCCCGCATGCTGAATAGTCGCAGCGGACTGGTGATTTTTTATAGTAATGCCGCGTTGTGGGGAAAATTATCGCCAGATGAGCTGACCATTTGGCTTAAGCGCATGCGTCGATTGATAACTAAAAAACAAATCACGCTGTTAATGATCACCTCCGGCACGTCAATAATTCACTTACGTAATCATCTGCAAGGTTATTTTCGCCAGCTTGATGGTCTCGCGCATTTAGAGTTTCAGCAGGACAGTTGGCAATATCGAATTAACTGGTGGTATGCGGCAGATAAATTACTTGCCGATCGTGCGATCCGTTTGAGTTGCGGTGATAATCAATTTATTGCCGAAAATGATGCAGAACAAAATATTCCATTAAGCCGCAATGATGAAAACCAATTCCTTGCGCAAGAAGGTGTGCTGGAAGGCGCACCGCCACTTTCTGTGCAGTGGCAATTATTTAGTGACAATGAAAGCGTGTTCTCGCGTGCCCAGCAGGCAAATGCGGCAACCGTCATCTTTAGCCTGGTCCATAACCAAGACATTAATTCTTTAGCAACCATGGTCCATAGTCTGCGCCGTTCACGCGGTAGCGCGCTTAAGATTGTGGTGCGCGAAATCAGTACCACGCTGCGCTACAGTGATGAACGTTTGCTGCTGGCCTGCGGCGTGAATGCCATCGTGCCGACGGCAGCCAGCTTGTCGCGTTTTCTTACCATGCTGGAAGGGATTCAGGGACAACAGTTCTCGCGCCATGTGCCTGCTAATCTCAACGCACTGATGCAGGCGTTACAGCCTCTGCAGCAGAAAGGCTATTTACCGCTGGATGCGTTTTGCGCGGCGGTACAGCAGCTAATGGCCAACACGTTGCTGCCGGAAAATGACAAAGGCTTGCTGGTGGCGCTGCGCACGGTGCCGCAGCTGAAACCCGAACAGATTCTGACGCTGTGCAAACCGCGCCGCTTCGGTGATTTGGTGACGCTGGTGAACGACCGCATCTATCTGTTCCTCTCTTCGTGCCGCTTCAACGATTTAGATATCGCGCTTAAATCAATTTTCTCCTTGCCGCATGACGAGCTGTTTAGCAATCGCATCGTCTGGTTTGAAGATAATCAGATCGTGTCGGAGGCGGATAAAATTCGTCAGCTGACATCGGTGGTACAGCGCGACAGACAAGCCGCGCCGCTGGCCGCTGTGCCAGTCGCTACGCAGGCCGACGTGCCTGAGCGCGGAGCACAAACGCCGCAGCCGATTACCCTCAACCTCGACGGAGTAAGCCACTAATGACACTGATGGATTGGGTGCAGGTGGCGATCCTGCTGTTACTGATTTTACTGTTCCTGAGATCACTGTTTGGTCGCGGGCTCGCGCGCGTTGGCACCAATCCGCTGCTACGTTTGCTGCCAACGCGCGCATTGAAATCAGAAGGGCAGTGGCAACGCAAAACCAATAAAACGGATAAACATGAATAACAGATTCACGATGCACGGTTCGTGGTGGCGCGGCCTTGGTGGCTGGAACTTTTACTTCCTGATTAAATTTGCGCTGTTGTGGTACGGCTACCTCAATTTTCACGCGCTGAGTAATCTGGTGTTTCTGGCGTGGCTGCTGTTCCCGCTGCCGAGCGCGCGGCTGCATCGCCTGCGTCAGTGGATTTCACTGCCGATTGGCATTGCGCTGTTCTGGCACGATACCTGGCTGCCGGGACTCAATTCAATTATGAGCCAGGGCAGTCAGCTGGCCGGCTTCTCGCCCAGTTACTTGCTCGACCTTGCCAATCGCTTTCTCAACTGGGAGATGATTGGCGCGGGCTTTGTGCTGCTGGTGCTGTATCTGTTTGTCGCGCAGTGGATTCGCGTCACGGTGCTGGTGTCGCTGATGCTGATCTGGCTCAACGTGCTGACCATCGCCGGACCGGCAATGAATTTACTGCCGAGCAGCGCCGCTACGCCGACGGTGAAGCTCAACGATACGCCAGCGGCGAAAGCGCCAGATGGCCTCGATCAATCCGCGCCGCCAACCAGCGCCAATCTTACCGCGTGGCTTAACCGTTTTTACGACGCCGAGCGCCAGCGTTCTACGCACTTCCCGGACGCGTTGCCTGCCGATTCGCAGCCGTTCGATATTCTGGTGATTAATATCTGTTCGCTGTCATGGTCGGATTTGAATGTCGCGCAGCTGCGCAATCATCCGCTGTGGCAGCACTTCGATATTCTGCTCAACAACTACAACTCCGCCACCGGTTACAGCGGCCCGGCGGGGATTCGTCTGCTGCGTGCCAGCTGCGGCCAGAGCTCGCACAGCGATCTGTACAAAGCCACCGATCAGCGCTGCTATCTGTTTGATAATCTGGCCAAGCTGGGCTTTAAACAGCAGTTGATGATGGATCACACCGGCGTGTTTGGTAACTATCTCAAAGAGCTGCGCGAAGAGGGCAACCTGCAGGCGCCGTTGATGTCGCAGGCGGGCATCGCGCCGGAAGTGACGTCGTTTGATGGCTCGCCGGTATTTAATGATGCGCAGTTGATGCAACGCTGGCTCGACGATCGCACCAAGAGCAGCGATGCGCGCTCCGCTACCTTCTATAACCTGATTCCGCTGCATGACGGTACGCGTGAATTGGGCAGCACGCGCAGCGCCGATTGGCAGCCGCGCGCCAAAGTGCTGTTTGATCAGCTCGATGCTTTCCTGACTAATCTGGAGAAATCGGGTCGTCGCGTGATGGTGCTGGTGGTGCCGGAACACGGCGCGGCGCTGCAGGGCGACAAGATGCAGATGTCAGGATTGCGTGACATCCCAAGTCCGGATATCACCCATGTGCCGGTCGGCATCAAGTTTGTCGGCATGAAAGCACCGCATCAGGGCCAGCCGCTCAACGTGGAGACGCCAACCAGCTTGATGGCGATTTCGGAAATCGTGTCGCGCGTGGTGGATGGTCAGGTGTTTAACGCGCCGAACGTCAATATGTCGGTGCTGACCGATAATCTGCCGCAGACGCCGGTGGTGTCCGAGAACGATAATGCGGTGGTGATGATGTATCAGGGCAAACCGTGGATCCGC
>NZ_DAMBSA010000008.1:0-29811 GCF_032054795.1 Pantoea sp. CTOTU49201 | reverse complement strand
GGTCTATTCGTTTGCCGTTTACTGGATGATCTTAACGCTCGGCCCGCTGCTGGCGGGGGCAAGCTTAGCGCTCAGCTCCTATCTGTTGTCGCTGCGCTGGTTGAGTGTGACAGGCGTAACCAGTCTGGTTGATCAGCTGCTCCGTATTTTCCCGCTGTGCCTCTCCATCCTCGCTTTCTGGCTGCTGTATAGCATTGTGCCGACGCGGCGCGTGCCCACGCGCGATGCATTGATCGGCGCCATCGTTGCCGGATTGCTGTTCGAGCTGGGCAAAAAAGGCTTTGCGCTCTATGTTACGATGTTCCCTTCGTATCAGTTAATTTACGGCGTTCTGGCGGTCATCCCCATTCTGTTCCTTTGGGTCTATTGGTCGTGGTGTATTGTGTTGTTAGGCGCGGAAATCACCGTCACGCTGGATGACTATCGCCAGCTAAAACAGCAGGAACGCGAAAAAGAACGTGAGGAAACATGATTGCTTTGATTCAGCGCGTCAGCCGCGCCAGTGTTAGCGTTGACGACGCGACAGTGGGCGAAATTGGCAATGGGTTATTGGTGTTATTGGGTGTGGAAAAGGGTGACGACGAACAAAAAGCGCAGCGTCTAACCGAGCGCGTGTTGGGCTACCGCATCTTTGCGGATGAGAATGACAAAATGAATCTCAATGTGCAGCAGGCGGGTGGCAGCGTGCTGGTGGTGTCGCAATTCACCCTCGCCGCGGATACCAATAAAGGGATGCGTCCCTCTTTCTCTGGCGGCGCAGAACCGGCGGAAGCCGAGCGCCTCTATGAATACTTTAGCGATTGCTGCCGAGCACAGGGCGTGACCACCGCAAACGGGCGCTTCGCCGCCAATATGCAGGTTTCGTTAGTAAACGATGGTCCGGTGACCTTCTGGTTACAGGTGTGAGGTTTTCAGCCGAGCGGCAAGGACTTAGCCACGCAAGCTCCGAACGAGAGAATCACTTTATGTATCATCTTCGCGTACCGCAAACGGCGGAAGAGCTGGATATGTATTACCAGTTCCGCTGGGAAATGTTACGAAAGCCGCTGCGTCAGCCGCAGGGTTCTGAGCGTGATGCCTGGGATGCGCTGGCGCATCATCAAATGGTGGTGGATGAGCAGGGCAAACCGGTGGCGATCGGCCGTCTGTACATCAACGCCGAGAACGAAGCGGCGATTCGCTTCCTTGCCGTGCATCCTTCGGTGCAGGGCAAAGGTCTTGGCACGCTGGTGGCGATGACGCTGGAATCGGTCGCGCGTCAGGAAGGGGCGAAACGCGTCACCTGTAGCGCGCGTGAAGACGCCGTCGAATTCTTTGCCAAGCTTGGCTACGTCAATCAGGGTGAAATCACCGCACCGCAAACCACGCCGGTGCGTCACTTCCTGATGATCAAACCGGTGGTGACGCTCGACGATATTCTGCATCGCGCCGACTGGTGCGGACAGCTGCAACAGGCCTGGTATGAGCACATCCCGCTGAGTGAAAAAATGGGCGTGCGCATTCTGCAATACACCGGTCAGAAATTCGTTACCACCATGCCCGAGGCGGGCAACCAGAATCCTCATCACACCTTATTTGCCGGCAGCCTGTTCTCGCTTGCCACGCTAACCGGTTGGGGTTTGATTTGGCTGCTGCTGCGCGAGCGTCATCTCGGCGGCACCATTATTCTGGCTGATGCGCATATTCGCTATAGCAAACCGATCAGCGGCCGTCCGGGCGCAATTGCCGATCTCGGCTCGCTCAGCGGCGATCTTGACCGTTTGGCGCGAGGCCGCAAAGCGCGCGTGCAGATGGAAGTGGAGTTGTTTGGTGATGATGAGTTGGGCGCGGTATTCGAAGGCGTGTATATCGTCTTGCCCGCCGATTCGGACGGGGCGCTGGAGGAGGGCGGTTCCGGCGCTCGTATCAACTAACACGTAGGGTCGCCATTCATGGCGACCTTTCTATTTTACCTCACTGAACCTGCCCGCCCCGCATCGTCTGCTGCACTGACTGCGCATCGGTCGTCACCGACAACGTACCCTCCACGCTTGGGCGCAGCGGCGCGCTAGCGTTCAACGAGCCTTTCACCTGCAGCTGCAAATTACTGTTACCGCTCAACTGCAGCGTTGGCCAACCCCAATTTCCCAGCACGTTTGCCGGCACAGCCTGGCCTTTCAGGTTCAGCGTCAGTGGACGTTGCGCATCCTGCCCAACCGTTGCTGAACCTTCCAGTAAACCGCTGCCGTTAAAGGCGCTCAACTCCGTTACCTGAATCTGCTGGTCATTGGCATTCAGCGCAATGGATGGATGACGCAGATCGGTGCGATTGAAGGTGGCTTCAGCCGCGTTGAAGCTGGCTTTACCGGCCCAGATTCCCCACTGATGTTGACGTGCCAGCAGCAGGTTATCCGCGCTGCCATCCAGTGACGTCATCTGGAACGGGAACGCCGGATTGATATCAATAATCAGGTTACGGTTGGCGGTGGCGCGGGTTATCAGCACGCTATCCAGCCAATCCGGTAAGGTTTGCTGCCAGCGTTCGCGCCAGTTTTGCGGCAAGGTATATTCCAGCCCGGCGATCGCCAGTTCATCCAGTGTCAGACGTTTATCGCTGCGCGACCAGTTGCCGCTGGCGCGCACCACGCCATTCACCCAACGCGAACTGAACTGCGTCAGCGCGATGCCCTGCGCCGAAAGGTCGGCATTGACGATAGGATCGTTGAGCTCAAAGCCACCGTTAATAAAATTCCCGGCGTTCATGGAGAGTGAACCGCCATCGCTTTCCCAATCATCGCCGCGCAGCGTGACATTTTTCAGGGTTAAATCGAGATCGGTCACCGCCCAATCCGGTCCTTGCAGGCGCGCATCGGTCATATCCAGACGGTTGATGCTCACTGATGGCACATCGCGCAGCGGATTGAGGAAGTCGCTCAGGTTTTGATGGGTTTGCAGGCGGATATCGTTGAGGCGCAGTTGGTCGATCTTCCAGTTACCCTGCGCATCGCGCTCGGCGTTGCCGGTCATCGAACCACGCGCCAGATCGGCACCGATATTGCTCAGCACCAGTCGACGTTGCTTAATGCTGCCCTGCAGCAGCACGTTGTTGCCCGGCACACCATCCAGCGTCAGAGTGCCGGCGCTGATCTGAAACTGCGCATCGCTGCCCAGCACGTCGTTAGGCAGCGGTTTCCACGGCAGAAGACCGCCGTTCACGCGCTGAGCGGTCATCGGCAACGCGCTATGCGGGTTCTCAATACGCACATTATTCAGCTGCAGGCGATTGGCCTGAATGGGCAGCGTGGTATCGGGCGCTTGATTAGCCAGATTGATTTCACCGTCGCGTATTTCGATGCTGTTGAAGTGCAGCGGATCGCTGAACTGAACCAGCGCAAGACCGAGATCAACGCGTTTCGCCACTAACACGGCGGGCTGGCCATCGTGGCCAAAGCTGAAGTCATCGAGAATGATGTGCGAAGGGGAGGAGAAGTCGTGCTCAATCTTGCTGAGAGAGAGATGCCAGGCGGTTTTATCGCTTACCCAGCGGCTAAACCAACCTGCGCCCCATTGTGTTTGCAGCAACACATACAGCACTACCAGCGCCAGCAGAATTAGCAGCAGTAAGGTAAGGAAAAACTTGCCTAAAAATTTCATCGCACTCATCCATCCCGATATTTATCCGGTGAGTGGTTGTTATGCCTGAATTACCGTTACAGCTCAACAGCCTGGATGTAAATGCGGATAAATATCAGGCAGGCCGGAGCCTGCCGTTTGGATTACTTTTCTTGCGGGAAGATCAGGTTCAGCACGATGGCGGTAATACCACCGGCCGCAATACCAGATGAAAGCAGGGTTTTCAGCCAGTCCGGGGCAAATTGCAGAATCAGCGGCTGCTGAGAAACGCCCAAACCTACCGCCAGCGACAGCGCGATAATCATGATGGCACGACGATTCAGCGGTTCACGCGAAACAATGCGCACGCCAGATGCAGCGATGGTACCGAACATCACAATGGTTGCGCCGCCCAGCACCGGTTCTGGAATGTGCTGCACAAAACCGCTCACGGCCGGGAACAGGCCGAGCACGATCAGCATCAGCGCCACGACAAAACCCACATAGCGGCTGGCAACGCCGGTAAGCTGAATCACGCCGTTGTTCTGACCAAAACAGGAGTTCGGGAAGGTATTGAACAGCGCCGAGACAAAGGAGTTAAGCCCGTTTGCCAACACGCCGCCTTTCAGACGCTTCATATACAGCGGACCACTCACCGGCTGTTCAGAAACATCAGAGGTTGCGGTGATGTCGCCAATGGTTTCCAGCGAGGTCACCATAAACACCAGCATCAGCGGGATCAGCAGATTCCAGTCAAAGCCCAGCCCGTAGTAGAATGGCGATGGCACGGCAATCAGCGGCTGATCGGCTGGCGTGCTGGTGGCGGGCAGCATATCCAGCGCCCAGGCCAGCGCATAACCTACCGCCATGGCAATCACCAGCGAAGCCACGCGCAGATAAGCATTACGCTGACGATTAAGGAGGATAATCACCACCAATACCGAAGCCGCCAGCAATAAGTTTTTCGGGGCACCGAACGTGTGATCGCTCATCGCGGCAAAGCCGCCGCCGATGGAGGTCAAACCGACCTGAATCAGCGACAGGCCAATAATCATTACCACAATCCCGGAAACCAGCGGCGTAATGATGCGGCGCGCCAGGTGCAACACGCGCGATAGCACCATTTCGGTACACGACGCCACCATCAGCGTGCCAAACAGCGCCGCCATCATGGTCGGCACATCAACCCCGCCGTTTTTCAGCGCCATACCGCCCATGATCAGCGGCGTGACGAAGTTAAAACTGGTGCCCTGAATCGACAACAGGCCGGAACCCACCGGTCCCCAGGTTTTGATTTGCAGAATGGATGCCACGCCCGAGGCAAACAGCGACATGCTGATGATGTGCTGCGTATCCTGCGCCGGTAAACCCAGCGCCTGGCAAATTAATAGCGCGGGCGTAATCACCGCGACAAACATCGCCAGCAAATGCTGACAGGCAGCGAACAAGGTTTGCGGTAACGGTGGACGGTCTTCGAGGCGGTAAATCAGTTCACTCTTCGGGCTTGCAGCGCTGGCAGGCTGGCGAGTTTCAGCGGTGTTGACGGACATGGTGGACGTTCTCAATTACAACAAAGGGGCGATTTTAAACGGTTGCGTTGTGAAAGCAATCGTTTGCAATGCCCCTTTTTACTTCCGATGATTTAGAGCGTAAACACCGTGCGGCAGCGGCTATCATCTTCCTGCCACGCCAGCGCGACGTCACTCAGCGGGCGCATTTGGAATGCGATGGAAAAATCGCTCTCGGCGGCGGCCGTTAGCATTTCACCGATGCAGGCAATCAACTCTTTATCCGACACGCTGCCGAGGCCGCTGCCCATCAATGTCAGCCCGGACGAGCGCAGCAGTTTGCTGTGCAGGGTAATTTCCTGTCCGCTTAAGGAACCGATTTGCACAAAGCGCACCGTTTTTTCACCGCCCGCCACGGCGGCGTGCATGATATCGAGTGCGCTCTGGCCCCAGAGATAATCCAGCACCACATCAATGCCTTCTTTCATCAATGCCGGTAATGCGCCCGGCAATTCATCCAGCGTTAAAGTAAGGTCAGCGCCCTGCGCGCGCAGTTGATCCAGTGCGGCGCGATTACGGCCGGTGGCGATAATTTTTCCTGCGCCCAGATGCTGCGCGATACGCACCGCTAAACCGCCCGACGTGCCAGTTGCGCCATTGATCAGCACGGTTTCACCGGCGCGCAGCTGAGCGCGTCGGGTTAATGCTGCCCAGGATGACATATCCGGATTCGCCAGCGCGGCGGCCAGCACTGGATCCAGTGTGGCCGGTAACGAAACGATGCTGTCGGCGGGCACTAAGGTTCTTTCCGCCATGCTGCCCCACGGCGCATTAAAGGCGAGGAAGTAAACCGGATCGCCATTGCTCAGCGTGCCGGTACCATCAATGCCGGTAATAAAGGGATAGTGCGCGGCCGCGCTGTAATGCGTACCGGCGGCGCGTGCTTTTGCCAGCTGGCTGACGGCGGCGGCTTTCACTGTCACCACCACATGGCTTTCATCAGCCTGCGGTTCAGGGAAATCACCGTAAACGGGCAGTTCACCTGCTGCGGAAACAATCGCTGCTTTCATGCTTTCACCTTCAGTTAATCGGAAACTATGTGTAATATGCACACATTAGGCTTGCCTCGGGATGACGTCAATGGAAAGCGTGCAAAATACACATAATGGTGCAGCATTCGATGATCTGCATAATGCGCTGCTGATGATTGTTGGAACCTTCAACCGTCCGCAACGTGATGAATTACTGATAAAAGAGTCGAATATTCAGCTCGATCGCGCGCTGTTTCCGCTGCTGATTCAAATTGGTCGCTTCGGCCCGATTGGCGTGGTCGAACTGGCGGAGCGTGCGGGGCGTGATTACACCACCGTCAGTCGTCAGGTGGCAAAGCTGGAGGAGCTAGGATTGGCGCAGCGCCAGAAAAATGCCAAAGACAAACGGGTGAATGAAGCGGTGATCACGGCAGCAGGTAAAGCGATGACCGACAAGATCGATGCGGCGCGTGCGCAGATCTATCAGAACCTGTTTGCCAGCTGGCCGGATGAAGAGCGCACCGAGCTGGCGCGTCTGCTGCAGAAGTTTGTCGGGGATTTTATGGCTATCGATAAGCGATAACGGCGGATTAAGCGTTGCTGTAGCGCTCGGTTTCCGGCAGCCAGCGCTCAATCAGCGCCTGCGCCTGCTCTGGATAGTGCTGGTGGATATGACGCGCCACGCGCTGAACTTCAGGAATCATGCCCTGATCGCGCAGCAAATCAGCCACTTTAAACTCGGCGTTGCCGGTTTGACGAGTGCCGAGCATCTCACCCGGACCGCGAATCTCCAGATCGTGCTGAGCAATCACGAAGCCGTCGTTGCTATCGCGCAGCACCTGCAAACGCTTCTGCGCGGTTTTGCTGAGCGGCGCTTTGTACAGCAACACGCAGTGTGAGGCGACAGCACCACGGCCCACGCGGCCGCGCAGCTGATGCAGCTGGGCCAAACCGAGACGTTCCGGGTTTTCGATAATCATCAGGCTGGCATTCGGCACATCCACGCCCACTTCGATCACCGTGGTGGCGATCAGCAGCTGGATTTCATTGGCCTTAAACGCCGCCATCACAGCCTGTTTTTCGGCGGGCTTCATGCGGCCGTGCACCAGACCAACCTGCAAATCGGGCAGCGCCACTTTCAGCTCTTCCCAGGTTGCTTCCGCCGCCTGCGCTTCCAGCACTTCCGACTCTTCAATCAGCGTACACACCCAATAAGCCTGACGCCCTTCATGACAGGCGCTTTGCACGCGCGTGATGATCTCACTGCGGCGGCTGTCGGGAATCGCCACCGTGGTGACCGGCGTACGGCCTGGCGGTAATTCGTCGATGGTGGAGGTATCGAGATCGGCGTAAGCGGTCATGGCCAGCGTGCGCGGAATCGGCGTGGCGGTCATAATCAGCTGATGCGGATGAAAACCTTGCTCCTCGCCTTTTTCCCACAAGGCTAAGCGTTGATGCACGCCAAAGCGGTGCTGTTCGTCGATGATCACCAGCGCCATGCCGTTGAATTTTACCTGCTCCTGGAAGAGCGCATGGGTACCGACCACCATCGCGACCTGGCCGCTGGCGATGGCTTCCTGCTGCGCTTCTCGCGCTTTGCCTTTCTGCTTGCCCGCCAGCCAGCCCACTTCAATCCCCAGCGGTGCAAACCACTGGCGGAAGTTGTTGGCATGCTGCTCGGCCAGCAGTTCGGTCGGCGCCATCAGCGCCACCTGTTTGCCGTGCGCGATGACGTTCAGCGCCGCCAGTGCGGCCACCAGCGTTTTACCGGAGCCGACATCGCCCTGTACCAAACGCATCATCGGAAAATCGTTGGCCAGATCTTTTTCGATTTCAGCAACCACGCGCTTTTGCGCGCCGGTTGGCGAGAAGGGCAGCGCCGCCAGCAGCTGATCAACCAGCTCGTGGCGCGCCGTCATCGGCAGCGCATGATGGCGCTGCGCACCGGCGCGTACTGCCAGCATGCTGAGGTTATGTGCCAGCAGCTCTTCCAGAATTAAACGTTTCTGTGCCGGATGGCGGCCGCTTTCCAGTTCGCTCAGGCGTAGGTCCGGCGGCGGACGATGCAGCGTGCGCAGTGCATCCGGCAGGCTAATCAGCCCACCGCTCAGTTCAGAGGGTAGCAGTTCGGCAATCGGGCAACTCTCCAGCAGCGTCAATGCCTGATCGGTGAGATTGCGCAGTGTCGCCTGACGAATGCCTTCGGTAGTGGGATAGACCGGCGTCAGGGTTTCCTGCAGCTCAACGCCGCCTTGTTCGCCCTGCACGCGATACTCGGGATGAATGATTTCAGCACCACGCTGACCGCGTTTAATCTCGCCATAGGCGGTAACGCGACGGCCCGGCGACAGGCTGTTTTTCATCCCGGCATTGAAATTGAAGAAGCGCATGGTCAGCATGCCGCTGCCATCGCTGATCTGGCACACCAACATGCGGCGGCGACCAAAAGTGATTTCGCTGCTCAGCACTTCACCTTCCACCGTGGCATAGACGCCCGGCAGCAGGTCATTGATTTTATACAGTTGGGTGCGGTCTTCGTAGCGCAGTGGCAGATGCAGCAGTAAATCCTGAATGGTAAACAGGCCAAGTTTGGCCAGCTTGCCCGCCTGACTGGCGCCGACGCCGGTCAGGGTACTGAGCGGGATGGCATCCAGCAGACGGCCTTTCATTTTCTACCTGTTGATTGCATGGTGGCCCACCAATCGGCATCGGCTTCCACTTCGCCCTGGCCATTTATGTGCGGATAAGGCAGATTTTTTTGTTTGGCGACGCGCGCCAGCACCGGATAACCGCCTTCAAACAGCAAACGCTGTTGCTCATCTTCATCCAGCAGGCTGTAGGTGCGTTGATACATGCCGGCATTCTGTCGCTGACGTTGCGCTTCATACAGAATCAACGCGGAAGCCACTGAGACATTGAGCGACTGCACCATGCCGACCATCGGCACAATGATGTCCTGATCGGCCAGCGCCAGCGCTTCAGCAGTAATTCCGGTTTTTTCCTGACCCATCAGAATACAGGTCGGTTTGGTGTAATCGATCTCGCGAAAATCTACCGCTTTGGCCGACAGATTGGTCGCCAGCACCTGCATGCCTTCATTCTTCAGATGACGCACCGCATCTGCAATATGCTGATGCGTTTTAACTTTCACCCAACTGTTACTGCCCGCCGAAGCAGCAACCATGGTGCGCATTCGCACGCTTGGCCAGACTGCGTGCACTTCATGGATGCCCACCGCATCGGCGGTACGAATCACCGCCGAGACGTTATGCGGTTTATGCACCTGTTCCATGCAGACGGTGAGATCGTGCTGGCGCAGGGCCAGCATCTCCTGAATTCGGGCAAAACGTTGAGCGTTCATCGACTAGTTACGGTTGCGGTGAACTTTGATCACGTCCGGCATTACGCGGATTTTGCGCATAATATTCGCCAGATGGACGCGATCGTTCGCGGTGAGGCGGATAAAGGCGCTATACACGCGACCATCACGCTCTTCGGTATTCAGGCTCTGGATATTGGAACCGGCGGTGTTGATTGCCGCAGTCAGATTCGCCAGTGCGCCCTGATGATTGAACATGTCGACTTTAATCTCAGCGACAAATTCCTGATCGGTCACTTTATCCCACTCTACCGGCATGAACTTTTCAGGCTCTTTTTGGTAGCCGCGAATGTTACGGCAGGATTCGTGATGCACCACTAAACCTTTGCCGGGACTGACGTGCGCCACAATCGGGTCGCCAGGAATCGGACGGCAGCATTTGGCGAAGGTAATCAGCACGCCATCCGCGCCTTTGATCGGCAGCTTTTTACGTTTGCTATTACTCTGCGGCTCTTCATTGCCTGACTGCAGCAAGTTCTTCGCCACCACCACGCTCATGGCGTTGCCTAAGCCAATTTCTGCCAGCAAATCATCGATAGCGGTGAGCTTCATGCGCTCAAGTTCGTGCTGAATGTTCTCAACCGGAATCTCTGCCAGCTTCTTGCTGCCGCCGAGCGCGTGGCTCAATAGACGACGGCCAAGGTTGACGGAGTCTTCACGTTTGAGGTTTTTCAGCAGCTGGCGGATTTTGGCGCGCGCTTTCGAGCTGACGACAAAATTGAGCCAGGCAGCGTTCGGGCGAGCGCCCGGCGCGGTAATGATTTCAATGGTTTGACCGCTGGTCAGCGATTGTGACAGCGGGTAAGGCTGGCGATCGACGCGTGCGCCGACGCAGGCATGACCGATATCGGTATGCACCGCATAAGCGAAATCGACTGGCGTGGCGCCTGCCGGCAATTCGACGATGCGGCCTTCCGGCGTGAACACGTAGATCTCATCCGGGAAGAGATCGGATTTCACGCTTTCGATAAATTCAAATGAGCTACCGGCGCTTTGTTGCAGCTCCAGCAGGCTTTGCAGCCAGCGTTGAGCACGAATCTGCGCGGTGGTGCCGCTGACTTCGCCGCTCTCTTTATACGCCCAGTGTGCTGCCACACCCATTTCTGCCATCTGATCCATGTCTTCGGTACGGATCTGCACTTCAACCGGCACGCCGTGCGGGCCAATCATTGAAGTATGCAGCGATTGATAGCCGTTGGCCTTGGGAATGGCGATGTAATCTTTGACGCGTCCAGGACGCGGTTTGTACAAGCTGTGCATCTGTCCGAGCACGCGATAACAGGTATCCAGATCTTTCACGATGACGCGGAAAGCATAGATATCCATGATCGAGTGAAAACGCTGCTCTTTCAGGTGCATTTTGCGGTAGATCGAATAGAGATGTTTTTCGCGTCCACTTACGCGGCAGGGAATGCCTGCTTCCTGTAAGCGACCGTCGATTTCAGCAAGGATCTTCTGAATCATCTCTTTACGGTTACCGCGCGCCGCTTTCACCACCTCTTTAATCACGCGGAAACGGTTCGGGTAGAGCGCTTCAAAGCCAAGCTCTTCCAGTTCTGTTTTCAGGTGATGAATACCAAGGCGGTGCGCCAGAGGACTGTAAATCTCCAGCGTTTCCAGCGCGATACGGCGTTTTTTATCCGGACGTAACGCGCCGAGCGTGCGCATGTTGTGCGTGCGGTCGGCCAGTTTGATCAAGATGACGCGGATATCCTGCACCATCGCCATGATCATTTTGCGGAAGTTTTCAGCCTGCGCTTCTTTCTTGTCGCGGAACTTCAGCTTATCGAGCTTGGATACACCTTCCACCAGTTCGGCAACGCTTTTACCAAACAGCTGTTCCATATCCTGGTAAGTGGCGGGCGTATCTTCAATCACGTCATGCAGCAGCGCCGCCATTAGCGTTTCATGGTCGAGTTTCATCTCGGCCAGAATGCAGGCAACAGCAACAGGATGGGTGATATAAGGCTCGCCGCTGGAGCGTGTTTGACCCTCGTGGGCATCACGCGCGACTAGATAAGCTTGCTTGAGGCGCTTAATTTGCTCCTCAGGCAAGTATTTTTCAATCAGTTGATTGAGGCTTTCAAACAGATACAAGGGCGACCTGCGAAGTGCTGTTAACGACGACCTTCAGCGATAGCGGTAACGGCTTGTAACTCAGCGGCTTCCTGCTCATGCTGTTCCTGACGATCACGGACATCCAGAATCTGGTTCGTGATCAGACCTTCTTCGATTTCGCGCAGAGCGATAACGGTTGGCTTATCGTTCTCTTCCGGAACCAGCGCATCTTTACCGCCTACCTGCATCTGACGTGCACGACGTGCAGCGACCAACACCAGGTCAAAACGGTTACCAACTTTCTCTACTGCGTCCTGAACGGTTACGCGTGCCATAGGTGTGCTACTCCACAGATGATGAAGAAATGACTGGGCATAATACTGAAAGTGAATTCAGACTGCCAATAGTTTGCTGATTAAAGCATCATGTCGCGATTTTTGGCGACCCATACGCAGACGTTCTGCGCGAATAATGGTTTTCAGATCTGACAGCGCCAGATCGAAATCATCATTAACAATTAAATAATCATACTCGGCGTAGTGGCTCATTTCTGCCACGGCCTGTTGCATACGTCGGGCAATTACCTCTTCGCTGTCCTGACCGCGGCCACGCAGGCGACGATCCAACTCTTCGGTAGAAGGCGGCAGCACAAAGATGCTGCGTGCGGCAGGCATTTTCTGGCGAATTTGCTGCGCACCTTGCCAGTCGATATCCAGGAAGACGTCCACGCCGGTCGCCAGCACCTGCTCAATCGCAGCGCGTGACGTACCGTAATAATTGCCAAACACTTCCGCATGTTCGAGGAAGTCGTCTGTGGCAATCATGGTCTCGAATTCGGACTTAGAGACGAAAAAGTAGTGCTCACCATGAGCTTCACCGGGACGCACGCCACGGGTGGTATGAGAAATAGACACCTGCGTATCGTACAGCGGTTGTGTCTTTAACAGCGCCTGAATCAGGCTGGATTTACCCGCGCCGCTGGGGGCGGAAACTATATAAAGCGTGCCTTGAGCCATGGTTATCTTGAATTGAGTAAAGAGCGGAGTCGATTTCCTGCACAGTATACACGGCTTGGGGTGGTCACGCAGCGTTTGCCGCTTGGCTGAGGCAATTCTTTTTTCTGTGAAGCCGCGCCAGAGGCTGATGTAGCAGGCTGCAACAGCGAATTAATCTCTGGAATCTGCTTCCAGCGCGCAATTTTCGTGACTGGTAAATGGCTGCGCTGCGCTCTCCAATAGCGAAAAAGGAGAGCGAAGATGAAAGGATGTCTGAGTTTATTGTGTTGCTTATTCAGCATCGGTTGCTGGGCCGAAGCGCTCTGCCCGAACTGGTCGCCGGTGCGCGCGGGGCAGGAAATCGCACAACTGCAAACCCAGCTACGGCAATGGGATGATGCCTATTATCGGCAGGGCGCCAATCTGGTGACCGATGCCGATTACGACAGCCTGCAGCAGCGATTACAGCAGTGGCAGCGCTGTTTCACGCCGGCGCAAGCCACCTACGATGCACAACTCACCACCGATGGCAGCACGCATCATCCGGTGGCGCATACTGGCGTGCGCAAACTGCGCGATAAGCTTGCGGTGGCGTACTGGATGCAGGATAAATCTGCGCTATGGCTGCAGCCGAAAGTCGATGGCGTCGCCGTCACCTTGGTGTATCGGCAGGGCAAGTTGGCGTCATTGATCAGCCGCGGTGATGGTTTGCGCGGTGAAGAGTGGCTGGCAAAATCCGCACATATTCCCTCCATTCCGCAGCGTTTGGATACTTTGCGAGAGGAAGTGGTGCTGCAAGGTGAGCTGTTTCTGCAAATGACCGATCATCAACAGGCGCGCGACGGCGGTAAGAACGCGCGTGCTCAGGTGGCGGGGGCGATGATGCGCCACGACAACAGCCCGCTGCTTGCGCGACTTGGCATCTTTATCTGGGCGTGGCCGGATGGGCCAAATTCGATGCCCGATCGTCTGGCGCAACTCACACAATGGGGATTTGGACTGGCGCAGAGCTGGAGCCGTCAGGTGAGTAATGAAGAGGAAGTCGCGGTGTGGCGCGATCGCTGGTTCCATGAATCATTGCCGTTTGTCACCGATGGCGTGGTGATCCATCAGTCACCCGTCAGTGCAGGGCGCGACTGGCAACCTGGTCAGGGTAGTTGGTCAGCGGCATGGAAATATCAACCGGCGGAAGTCAGCAGCGAAGTGCTGTCAGTGGATTTCAATGTGGGGCGCACGGGAAAGGTCGCAGTGGTGCTGAATCTGGGACCAGTGCAACTGGAGGACAAAACCGTGCGCCGGGTAAACATTGGTTCACTGCGACGCTGGCGTGAACTGGATGTGATCGCAGGTGATGAGGTGACGCTCACACTGGCGGGATTAGGCATTCCGCGACTGGAGCGGGTGATTTGGCGCGTGGCGCAGCGCGATTATCCTGTGTCACCACAGGATGGCGAATTCAACGGCTTAACCTGTTTGCACTTTAGTGCCGACTGTCGGGCTCAGTTTTTGTCTCGCCTCAGCTGGCTAAGCCAAAAATCAGTACTCGATATTGCGGGCGTACAGCGCAGCAGCTGGCAGCGCCTGCTGGATAGCGGTGCTATCACTCATCTCTTTTCATGGCTGACACTGACGCCAGAGCAAATTGCGCAGGCCAATGGCATTACACCCGTTCGCGCGCAACTTATCTGGCACCGCTTTAACCTGACGCGCCAGCAGCCGCTGCGGCGCTGGGTGAGTGCGCTTGGCTTGCCGTTGCCGCGCGCAGCGTTACAGGCGTTACCGGATGTGCAGTGGTCGCAGTTGCTGACGCGAACGGCGGAAAGCTGGCAGCAGTTGCCCGGCATCGGAAGCGTGCTGGCGCAGCGGATTGTGATGATGCTGCAGGATGCGCACCTGCAGCAGTTGATTCACTTTCTGCAGCAGCAGGAGATTCCTGCCACTGATTCAGTGCTCAGGATGGGGATAGTTGAAGATCGGCAAGCCGAGGCGGAAACGCAGCGCCAGCAAACGGGCGAAGAAGCCGAACAGTAGCGTGATGATCACCACCGCTTCGTGCGCCAGCGGCGTTTTCAGCAACAGGATATACATCCAGCCTGAGGCGAAAGCGATCCCGGCATACAGCTCTTTCTGGAACACCAGTGGAATGCGGTTGCAAAACATATCGCGCAGCACGCCGCCAAACACGCCAGTGATCACGGCGGCGATGGCGGCGATGATGGAAGCGTGTCCGCTATCCAGCGCGACCTGGGCACCAATAATGGAGAACACCACCAAACCCAGCGCATCCAGCACCAGAAACACTTTACGCAGGTGCGTCATCAGCGGCGCAACAAAGGTGGTCACCACCGCAGCCGCAGCAACAATCATGATGTATTCCGGGTTCTTAACCCAGCTGAGCGGATAGTGGCCCAGCAGAATGTCACGTACCGAACCGCCGCCAATGGCGGTTACCGAGGCGATGATGATCACGCCAAACAGGTCCATTTTACGACGTCCTGCCGCCAGCGCGCCGGTCATGGCTTCGGCTGTAATACCAATAATATAGAGAACGGTTAATAACATAGAGCACTCCAATAAATTGGCGGCAAGGCTAAAGATTTCCCAGAGTGTAGACCACTGAGATTTTCTAAATACAGCGCTATCGGATTAGGCATTTTGATGGCGAGCATGCTAACAGGCTTAGCGTGCGGGATAAATCGAGAGTTAATGACCTTTTCGCATAAGTATAAATGATGCGAAGAGGCTAAAGCCTTTCTTCTTAAGTTCCATCCAGTTTGTGTCGTACGTGATTACTGGCAAATAAACCCGGCTTTCCGCTCTCAGGTATCACGCGTAGCAACTATTGGACAGGCATGAAAACTCGCAACGAAGACATTCTCTTTTTCTCCTCTGACAAACTGGCAGCGCTGGGGCTTGAGAGTCTTTTGTCCAGGTTACCTGTGGCGTGTCAGGTGCATGAACTGTGGTCACTCAGCACGGTAATGGCGAAGTGTGAGAAGATGAAACCGCGTTTGCTGGTGTGTATCTTTCATGAAAATATGCCGCTAACCGGCACCTTAAAAGTGCTTTACGCTTTGCAGCAGCAGTTTCCCGCGATGCAAATCGTGGTCCTCACGCGACGTTTGTTACCGCTGATGCATGCGCTCAGTCATTATCTGCCTTCACTCACTGTTTTGGATTTAAAATCCTCGCGCCAAATGCTCTCCAGCCGCCTGCTTACCAGCATCAACACCAATGCTCAGATTCAGTTAGTCGAGGGTGCTGATATTCTGCTGCCTGATCGGCAATTAAGAGTGTTACTGATGATGGCGTGGGGTTACAGCATCGAGCACATCGGCATTCGCTTAGGCATCAGTCATAAAACCGTGAATGCACATAAGCTCAATGCATTGTCGCGACTGCAGGTCAGAAGCAAAAATGATATGGCCGATCTGTATATGGTGATTGATGAGTTACGCATGATAGTGAGTTGGCTGCGCTTGCAGCGTAACGGCAAGTTAAGTGAACTCAGTTTCCAATCACTGGAAGAGTTACTGGAAGCCTAAAAAGAAAAAAGCGTGCTGGCGACCAGCACGCGAACGCATCTTTTCAGATGCCCAGAGCCCACCATACAGACTTGTTTTTATTATCCGTTTCTTGCTCGCACGTTAGCGAAACTTTTCAGGCTAAAACGGTATTCTGGCTGGAACCAGGAGCGACCGTAGTAGCAGTAGATCAGCATTCTGATGGATACCATCGCGAGGTAGCCCCAGATGGCGCACAGCACCGAAGGTGTCAGCCACACGGTAAAGAGTGTGACGCCCAATCCCACCAGCACAGAAGATATTTCCGCAAAAGCGATACGCGAAAATTGGTTTTCTCGCTGTAATATGGCGCGATAATGTTGTCCCTGCGGAATAATAATGAAAATGACCGACATCATTTCCAGCATGATTGCCATTTCGGGCTGATTCATTATACGACTGGAAATGTCGCTGCCAATAAACAGTGCAGCAAAAATAGCCAATCCGCTTAATACATTCCCCCAATACAATATTGAGAGATCGCTGTTATTCAGGTTTTTACTTCTTATAATTCTATTGCTAAATCCGCGATCGGCCAGCGTATCAATAATTAATAACATCACAATGGCAATGGCGAGTAAATCTAACTCGTTTGCCTGGAGTATTTGTGCCAGAAGTGAAAGTTGTAAAACACCAATGCCGACGATTTTAATCGATGACAAAATTGACCATTTAGTGTTAGCCAGATTTTTTTCTCTTATCGCCATACTCTGCTCATTATGGTACATGTACCAGTGCAATTAAGGGTTTACCCTGGCCGCAGGCCAAAGCACAGCTCACATTAATGCAGCGTTTCCTGACGCAGCCCTGATATTCCTTTCAGGTTTTGCCACGTAAAGATGCTCGCAATTAAATGATGTTCTGAATTTATTAAGATGCCCCTGGCGCTTAATGGTGTTGTTGTCTTAATGGTATCTCCTCCTGTGCGGAGGAAATCCGTAAGATCATTATAAAATCCCTTTGCGTTTATATATTCCCCGGCCAGCATCCGCCTGGCAATCTCAACAAATTCTTTTTCTGATAACAAAGGATAGGTTGAGCGATCCATGTTATTTCCCTGCTGTTGTTATTATGGTTACTGCTGTGTGTGAATGAGTTATACCGTGTTTTAATTAAATTAACACCATCAGAAAACTCCTATAAATAGACCGCAGGAATAAATGGTTTCAGAATTTGCATCAGAATATATAAGGCGAGTGATTTACTATTTATTAGTGCTTTTCTTCATTCAGGACTGGTGAATGAAGAAGTGTTCGAGGCAATTAGAAAAAACTTCGATAAATCAGAGTGACTCAGCATTTCCATACACATCCTCACCAGGAATTTTCCTGCTGAGGATGCTTAAGCCGGGCTGGTGAATAACAGATAAACACATGAAGGTTTGAGTGAAACAGTTAAACGCTACTGAGCAAAAAAGTAACCGATTTTTATTGATTGATTCCAGCATGCGTTAAAGAGGCGAGCACTTCATAATCCATTGATTCTAATGAGTTAACAGATGGAGAAGCTGTTCGAGGTCGCGTTTTACCCACGCTACATCCCCGGCAAACTTCTCGTCAGACATGAATGGTTGACGGTAAACCACCATCACCACTTCTGCGCCTTGCTCGTTAGCAATCACCCGCATCGGCATATAAATCTCTTTACCGTTTCCGGTATCAATCCAGTGATCCATCACGCCAAACGGATTATGTGGGGTAAAGCGAATCTTCACCGTTCCTTCGGGACCTTTGGCTTTCCAGCTGTTCCCTTCCTGCGTCAGCGTACTGGCGCTGAGTCCGCTAGCCCATTTGGCAAAGCATTCAGGTTTCCAGATGGTTTCATACAAATCTAACCAGTTGCGTGGGACCGTGAGTGTGACTGTCTGAGATGGCAGCATGGAACCTCCTGATGAGCTAACAAGAAGTCATTAAAGCACGCTGATACCGGGCTGCAAACGGCCCGGTCATGGAAGTGTGGGACAGCAGCGGTTTCCGTGAAAACGCTGTAATCAGATAAACTTGCCGCGCCCCTGAATGTCCTGCTCTTCACCCGCACCATCAGCATGGCGCAGCACGAAGCGATCGGACTGCGCAACCACCGCGCAGCTGTGGTTAGGGAAGATGCGCAGCAGCGCGCCAACGGCTGGTGCCTGTTCGGCGTATTGCAGGAAACCATGCTCTTCTGACAGCTTCAACACTTCAAAGTGATTGCCTTGCTCATCCACGGCGATACCAAATCCGCTGGCATTGGTGCCGTGCGGGCCTTTGTCAGAGCTAAGCATTTTAGAACCGGCATCAATAATGGCGAAGTGCGGATTGACGGCCACCACGCGCGTCACCACGCTCAGCGCTAACGCATCTGGCGTGCAGAGGCCCAAACGCCATGCGGTGAGATCGAGCAACGCGTAATTGCCGGGGCGGATTTCATCGCAGCCCTGCGCAACGGGCGCTGCCAAAGCTGTTGGCGTTGAACCGACCGAAATCGGGCAGTGCGCAAAACCGGCGGCAATCAGGCGCTGTTGAAGATCCTGCATCAGTGCAATTTCCTGCAAGGCTACTTCTGCAATCGCCGTGGCGTTGCCTGCGCCATAAGCGTGACCGGCATGTGAAACCAGCCCGGCAAAAGTGAGGCCCGCATCCTGAATCTGCTGCGCCAGCGTAATGGCAGCATCGCTGTGCGGATCAACGCCGATGCGATGTAATCCCACATCCACCTTAATGGCTAACGCCAGCTGACAATCGGGCTGACGCTGATGTGCAGCCGCTATTGCCGCTACGCCATTAGCGCAATCAGCAATGCAGGTAATGCGCGCCTGATGTTGTGCGGCCACCGCCAACAGCTCTTTCAGCGTCCCGGCATGCACAATCGGATAAGCCAGCAGCAGATCGCGTTCGCCACCCAGAATAAAAGCGATGCCTTCACTCGGTTTAGATACGGTAATGCCACGCGCGCCGAGCATGCGCTGCTGCTCAGCAATCCAGACACTTTTGTGGGTTTTGATATGAGGACGTAACGTGACGCTAGCGGCATCGGCTTTTTGCTGCATCTGTTGCAGGTTGCGCTGCAGGCGCGGCGCATCAATTTCGAGGTAAGGCGTCAGTCGGTCGGCAATCAGAGGCCGCAACCAGCCAGCCTCAATATTCTGTTCCATCATAATAGTCCGCAGGTGATTACACTGTGCGAACTATGATTCATCAATGTACGGCAGAATGCCAGCCAGCAAAATCTACACATTCATGCGTAGGGTCGCCATTCATGGCGACCTTTTCAAACCTTAGCACTGCCGCTCTGGAATCCGCCGCCCAAATCCTCAATCAACACCACCGCAAGATTGATCTGTTGAGCCTTCAGCGCCACCAGTTTTTGATCGGATTCGATCAGCTGATTCTGGATTGTCAGCACATCCAGATACGGACGCAGGCCCGCCGCGTATTCGCGATGCAAATCATCCCACGCGCTGTGAATCAGCTGGTTGGCGCTTTCCTGCTGCGCCAGCTGATCCTGAATCGATTGCAACTGCGTGATGGTATCGCTGATATTGCCCAGTGAACCGATCAGCAACTTATTGTACTGCGCCACCGCCAGATCCCAGTTGGCGTCGCTTTCTGCTAAATCGGCACGACGTTTACCCGCGTCAAAGATTGGCAGCGATAGGCTCGGGCCCACATTAAAGAAACGACTTGGCGCGCCGAGGAAAGCATCGCCGAGCAGTGATTTGGTGCCGGCTTCCGCCACCAGATTGATGTTGGGATAGAACTCGGTTTTGCTGACGGCGATCTGTTTCGATGCCGCTTCAACGCGCCAGCGCGCGGCTACCACATCAGGACGACGACCCAGCAGTTCGGCCGGGATGGCGTTTGGCAGCATGGCGGCGACCGGCACATTCATCTGCGCCGGTTTTAACTGGTGCCAGTAATCCGGGCCTTTACCAATCAATATCGAAAGCTGAATACCGGCATCGGTGACATCTTGTTTGGCTTCAGTCACTCCGGCTTGCGCCGTTTTTTGCTGCGACAGCGCCTGCTTATATTGGTAATCGGAAGTGAGTCCGGCGCTGACATATTGCTGCTGAATGTTGGCGATACCCACAGCACGTTCGAGATTCTGCTGTGCCAGTTCAGTATTATTCCAGGCGAGATTAAGGTTGTTCCACGCTCGCGTCACGTTTGCGGCTAAGGTTAACTGGCTGGCCTGACGATCTAGCTCGCTGGCGCGTGCTTGCCCCAATGCAGCTTCAGCGGCATCTTTTTTGCCGCCCCACAAATCAAAGGTGTAGCTCAATCCAACGTTGGCGGTGCGCAACGTGCTGTAGCTTTTGCCCTCCAGCAGCGGATCATCCACTTTTGCCACGCGCGAGCGCGTAATGCCGGCGTTGAGATCGACATCCGGATAGCGCTCGGCATCGGCGGCAATTACCTGTGCATTGGCTTTATCCGCCTGCGCGTTGACCACCTGCAAATCCGGGCTGGAAGCCATCGCATCATTAATCAGTCGATTGAGTTGAGCGTCGTTAAAAGTTTGCCACCATTCGCTTTTCGGCCAATTCGCGGCGCTGAAATGCGCATCTTTCAGGGATTGACTGGATTGCAGGGCGTTGGCATCAAGTAGGGTGTTTTTAGGGTGTAAGCCGTGTGGATTGGCACAACTGGCCAGCAGCGCTGTGGCAACGGCCAGCGCGAGAAATTTGCAATGAAAGTGCTGTGTCATGGTTCTGGTCAAAGAGAGGAGGAGGCGACCATTACAAGAGGCAGGGCAGATTTTGACAAACCTGTTTTTCGTTAAGAATGGTTGTTAAATGTGAGTAGAGAAAATGAGCAGCAGGCGAAAACCTGCTGCATCAAGAGATTAGATATAAAGAGACGCTTCACCCGGCGGGCGGGTTTTAAAGCGGCGGTGCAGCCACAGGTATTGATCGGGTGCGCGCAGAATTTCTTTCTCGATGACGCGATTCATATAAGCAGCGGCGGCAGCCTCATCTTCATACGGATAATTTTCCAGTTCTGGCTGAATGATCAGCTGATAACCGCTTTTATCCTGATTGCGAATCAGCACGATGGTTAGCATCGCCGGTTTCGCCAGACGAGAAAGCACAAAGGTGCCGTTGGTGGTCGCCGCTTGTTTAACCGCAAACAGCGGGGCAAACACGCTGCCTTTCGGGCCGTAATCCTGATCCGGTGCGAACCAGACCGCTTCGCCTTTTTTCAACGCCTGCACCATGCCGCGCAAATCACGACGGTCGATCATCGCCTTATTTGAACGCATGCGACCTTTGGTTTGTGCCCACTCCATCGCCTGATTGTTGTGCGGACGATACATCGCCATCATTGGCTGGCATAAACCGGTAATGCGGCCGCCCAGCTCCAGCGACATAAAGTGCACACCAATAACCATTACACCGCGCTGGTGGCTTTGCGCGTGCTGCAAATTTTCGAGTCCGCTGACTTTAAAGTAGCGACGTACGCGCGCATCGGACCAGAACCAGGCAATGCCGGTTTCTGCCAGCGCCATTCCCAGTGATTCGAAGTTGCCGGCGATCATCGCTTCTTTCTTCTCTTCATCAATATTAGGGAAGCACAGCTCGATATTGCGACGAGTGATGCGTTCGCGACGCTTGAGGAAGTGACGCGACAATTTGCCAGCGCCCGCGCCAAGCCGGATCAAAATGGGGTAAGGAAGTTGCACCAGCAGCCACAGCACACCTAGCCCAAACCAGGTAAACCAATAGCGGGGATGCAGAAGTTTGGAACGGAACTGCCTGGATTTCGTCATAACGCCTTCATGTCGGGAGAAAATGTATCGCACAAAGAAGAGAGTCCATGAGTTCCTGGCGGTACAGCTGTTCTAATTACGACCAGTAGATTAACAAATAGTGCCGCCAAAGAAACGCGATCTCCACAATCTTTAAGATTAATGGAAATCATTGATGAGGCGACTATTAGCAGGTTAATGGCTATCTGATGGACATTTGTCAATTCTAACAAAGATTTAATCACGGGGTTTAGTGCAATTTTCTCACGCTGTTTGCGCGCTTAACTGCGCAGCAGAAATGTTTTTATATCATTGCTGACACTATTTTTACGCTAACGGCTAAAAATTTGTCTCTATACGGCTGGCTTAAACTCTTTAAGACAAGTCCTGCCTTCGTTAATGGTTGATCTCAGTTATCTTTCCCGCACAGAAAAACAGGCTGATAAAAAGTTTCGATAAATCAGCGTGTCAGGGAATGACTAATATAACTAACAAGGATCACACGATGAAAATCAGCATTGCCACTTCAGCTTTACTTATCGGATTCTCCCTCTTTAACGCACCAGTGATGGCCGCTGATGATAGCGGACGTGTCACCTTTACTGGACAGATTGTTGAAGGTAATTCGCCCTGTTTAATCGGCTACGCAGGCAATGATCAGGCAATTTCACTTTCTGCTGCCAAAAGCAGTGCGTTTTCAATGAAGGTTAATCGCTGTGGTGTTGAAACCTTACATGGCATCACTGCTTCATTTAATGCTTCTGCCACCAATGCCATCACCATCAAAAACAGCCGTGGCCAGTTGATGAATGCGACACCACGTAACCTCACCTTAAGCCAGCAGCGCACACTGGATTTCACCGCCAGCGCGGCATCATCAAATACCCACAGTTGTAGCAGTATCAGATTGACCAGCGTCGCTACGAATTAGTCCAGCAGGACGATCAAATAAAAAATTATTTTTAAAGTGGAGATGTTTTAAATTAAACTTCAGCGAGCTAGAGAAATCTATTTTTAATGGGTTAATTTTTTTGCAAAACATAAGATTTTAAAAATACTTTTGTGATCGAGTAAATGGCAATAGGGATGGCTACTGCAAAGAGCGATGTTATCAGAAATCCTAATAAAGCATGATCGATATAACCATCGAAAATTCTCTGCGGTAAAAAGTAAAAGTAAAGATACATCAGGAAGAAGAAATATACAGGTTTAATCATAATAATTAAGCTTTCAAACACAAATATCTTGACGCGAATTATTTCCTTGTGCCGGTATCTTTTAATGCACGTTTTTAACGTTGAATAGATTAATCCGCTGGTGGTAAATAAGATAAATAAACAAACTATGGTATGGATTCTACCATACGCATGTTCTGGTCTGGCTCCCCAAAATGATTGGGTGAGTTTATCGGCTACTTCATAAGGTATATTTGTCTCAATGAGGTTAAATAGGATATCAGTTTCAGCTATTCCGATCGTTACAAGAGTAGCTAAAAAAGTCGAAAAAAATATCATAAGCATTGTAATCGCACATTTTTTCATTCGTTGCATCATTGTTAATGGTCTTGGTTTTATAAAGAAGGCGTTAAGATGTGTCGATTATAGAAAGGTTGCTTTCGATTAAAAGTAAACAATATTTTAATGTGGTGATGTTGTGAGAATTTGAGACGGTTCTCAACGTTGTGAGTCTTTATTGTTACTGTTTTAAAATATTTCCTTACCTGTCTTTTTACAAAATAATAAAGCCCGCGATGCGGGCTTTATTATCAATCGTGACCATCAGCAAAAACTATTCGATATTCTGAATCTGCTCACGCATCTGCTCAATCAACACTTTCAGCTCAATCGCTGATGTAGTGATCTCAGCATTAATTGATTTCGAAGCCAGTGTGTTCGATTCGCGGTTGAACTCCTGCATCATAAAGTCGAGGCGGCGGCCAACGGCTTCTTTCTTTTTCAGGATGTTGTAGGTCTCTTTAACGTGCGCATCCAGACGATCCAGCTCTTCTGAAACATCGGTGCGCTGCGCCATCATCACCAGTTCCTGCTCCAGGCGATTATTTTCCAGCTGCACTTCGGCTTCTTCCAGCTTGGTCACCAGACGCTCGCGCTGCCATTTGATCACTTCTGGCATCTGCGCGCGCACTTTGCTGACTTCGTGCGATACGCCTTCCAGACGCTGTTCAATCATCGCTTTCAGCGCTGTACCTTCGCTTTCACGCGCTTCGATAAAGTCATCCAATGCGCCATCCAGCGCCATCAGCAGTTCAGCATTGATAGCGTCGAGATCCTGCTCTTGCGCGGACATCACGCCCGGCCAGCGCAGAATATCCAGCGGATTAATCGCGCCTTCATCACTCTGCATCTTCACCCAGTTGGCGGCCTGCACCAGCTGCTTGGCCAGCGATTCATTCAGCTGCAGTTCACCTTGCGCGCTGGCATCGGCGTCATAACGCAGGTTGCACTCGATTTTACCGCGCGTCAGACGATTGCGGATGCGCTCGCGGATTACTGGCTCCAGACCACGAAATTGCTCCGGCAGACGGATATAGGTTTCCAGATAGCGCTGGTTAACCGAACGGATTTCCCAGGCGGCGCTGCCCCAGTGGCCTTTGGCTTCGCGGCGGGCGTAAGCGGTCATACTGCGGATCATAGTCGTCTTCTCTTTTTCAGAAATGTTGGGTGAAGTATAGCGAGGCAGCCTCGACGCTAACAGGCATAAGCGCACTTAAGCTTGAATAACAAAAAATTACCCCTTTTGCCGACAGACACTTATGCTTAGCGCTGGTTCGCTTAAAAGGATGAAGTGATGTTCCGCTTTCTGGCTCTTCCTGCTTTATTAACTTTACTGCTCGCTGGCTGTCAGGCACCGTCGACCACAACGCAACAGATCCCGCCCAACACTGCGCCGGTCGCGGTATGCGGTTCGGGTGACGTGATGATGCAAACCACGTTGTGGTTTGGCATGAACAAACCGAAAGGTGGCATCGTCACCAGCAGCGAATGGCAGCAGTTTGTCGATAACGATGTGACGCCGCGTTTCAAAGACGGTTTATCGGTATATGACGCAAAAGGGCAGTGGCTGGGCGAGAACGGCAAGCTGGCGCGAGAAAACAGCAAAGCGCTGATGCTGATTCACAATCCGGATTTAGCGAGTTCTGAGAGCATCAATAAGCTTCGCGACGTATATAAAAAGCGCTTTGAGCAGGAATCGGTGATGCGGGTTGATTCACTGGTGTGCGTGGCGTTTTAAAAAAATGGCGGCCATGCAGCCGCCATGCGTTATCAGATAAACAGCCCGGCAAACGCGGCCGAGAGCAAGCTCACCAGCGTAGAGCCATACACCAGCTTCCAGCCAAAACGGGAAACCACATTGCCCTGTTTCTCGTTCAGGCCTTTAATCGCACCGGCAACGATGCCGATCGAGGCGAAGTTAGCGAACGAAACCAGGAATACCGATAGAATCCCTAATCCGCGCGGCGTCATCTCAGCCGCCACTTTCTTCAGCTCGATCATCGCGACAAATTCATTCGCCACCAGTTTGGTGGCCATAATACTCGCCGCCTGCAAAGCATCGGCGGAGGGAATGCCAACCAGCCATGCAAACGGATAGAAAACGTAGCCGAGCAGCTGCTGGAAGCTGTAGCCAAATAGCGCCGCGAACAGCGCATTGATCGCCGCAATTAACGCGATAAAACCAATCAGCATCGCCATGATGATCATCGCCACTTTAAAACCGGCGAGAATGTATTCGCCCAGCATCTCAAAGAAGCTCTGATCTTCGTGCAGCTTATCCAGCGCAATCTGCTCTTCGTTTTCCGGGCGGGTTGGATTGATGATCGAGAGGATAATAAAGGTGCTGAACATATTGAGCAGCAGCGCCGCAACCACATATTTGGCATCAATCATCGACATATATGCGCCAACAATCGACAGCGAAACCGTCGACATCGCTGTCGCCGCCATGGTGTACATACGCGGAGCGGAGATATCGGCGAGAATGCCTTTATAGGCGATGAAGTTCTCCGACTGGCCAAGAATCAAGGTGCTGACGGCGTTAAACGACTCCAGCTTGCCCATGCCATTCACCTTCGACAACAGAGTACCAACGGCGCGAATCAGCAGCGGCAGAATGCGCCAGTGCTGCAAAATGCCAATCAGTGCGGAAATAAACACAATCGGGCAGAGCACGCCGAGGAAAATAAAGGCTAATCCCTGATCCGCCATATTACCGAAGACAAAGTTGGTCCCTTGCGCGGCGTAGGTTAATAAGGTTTCGAAGAAGCCGCCCACCGCAGAGACCACCGATTGGCCGCCCGCCGAATGCAGGAAGAACCAGCCCAGGGCGGCTTCAACAATCAGCAGCTGAATAATAAAGCGGGGACGAATGCGTTTGCGGTCGTGGCTGACCAATAGCGCAAGGGCAAAGATCACCACCAGCGCCAGCAGGAAATGGAGTATCGCGATCATCATTTATCTTTTTTAGGGAGGAAACGCGCATTTAGCCACAGCCACCACAGAATTTCATCCAGGATTGTGGCGATCGCGGGCAGGACAGCCGCAGCTGAAGTCCGTATAATGCGCAGCCAAACCTAAGCAAGCCGGAGAGAAACCATGCGTCCAGCAGGCCGTAGTGCATCTGAAACACGTCCCGTCACACTCACTCGTCACTACACCAAACATGCAGAAGGCTCTGTGCTCGTTGAGTTCGGCGAAACCAAAGTGCTGTGCACCGCAACCGTCGAAGAGAGCGTGCCGCGTTTCCTCAAAGGCAAAGGTCAAGGCTGGATTACCGCAGAATATGGCATGCTGCCGCGTTCTACCCACAGCCGCATGGCGCGTGAAGCGGCCAAAGGCAAACAGGGCGGCCGTACGCTGGAGATTCAACGTCTGATCGCCCGTTCACTGCGCGCAGCAGTTGATTTGGAAGCGCTGGGTGAATTTACCATCACGCTGGATTGCGACGTGATTCAGGCCGATGGCGGCACGCGTACCGCATCCATTACCGGTGCCTGCGTGGCGCTGGCTGATGCGTTGAATGCGCTGGTGGCTGCTGGCAAGCTGAAAGCCAGTCCGCTGAAAGGCATGGTGGCAGCGATTTCTGTGGGCATCGTCGGCGGTGAAGCGCTGTGCGATCTGGAATATGTGGAAGATTCCGCCGCAGAAACTGACATGAACGTGGTGATGACCGAAGATGGTCGCATGATTGAAGTGCAGGGCACCGCAGAAGGTGAACCCTTCAGCCACGACGAGTTACTGCAGCTGCTGGCGCTGGCGCGAGGCGGCATTGAGCAATTAATTCAAGCGCAGAAAGCGGCGCTAACTAATTGATGTAATAGGCGACCATAGAGTCGCCTTTTCTTTATTTGAGGAGTGAGAAATGAAAGCCTGGCAGCGTCAGTTTATTGAATTCGCCCTGAACAAAGGGGTGCTGAAGTTTGGTGAGTTCACCCTGAAATCGGGACGTAAAAGCCCCTATTTCTTCAATGCCGGTCTGTTTAATACCGGTCGCGATTTAGCGCTGTTGGGTCGTTTCTACGCGCAGGCGTTGGTCGATGGCGGTGTCGATTTCGACCTGCTGTTTGGTCCGGCGTATAAAGGCATCCCGATTGCCACCACTACGGCGGTAGCGCTGGCCGATCATCATGAGCGTGACGTGCCTTACTGCTTTAACCGCAAAGAAGCCAAAGATCACGGCGAAGGCGGTTTGCTGGTCGGCAGCCCGCTGCAAGGTAAAGTAATGCTGGTGGATGATGTGATCACTGCTGGCACCGCGATTCGTGAATCAATGGATATCATCAGTGCGCATAACGCGACGTTAGCGGGCGTGTTGATTTCGCTGGATCGTCAGGAACGCGGCCGCAGCGATATTTCGGCGATTCAGGAAGTGGAACGCGACTATAAATGCAAAGTCACCGCGATTATTACGCTGGCTGAGCTGATTGATTATCTGGAAGAGAAGCCGGAGATGGCTGACCATCTGGCGAAAGTGCGCGCGTATCGCAAAGAGTACGGGATTTAATTATTCGGTAATGAGGTCGGCATAAATGCCGACCTGGTCTTTTAAACCAACTGCGCAGCCATCAGCGGCCAGCGACTCTCGAAATCGGCAGTCGGACGAAAGCGGAATTCCGAGCGCACATAGCGCGACAACAGCCCTTCACAAAACGCCAGCAACTGGCTCGCCAGCAGCGTTTCGTCGTTCTGGAAACCTTCACCATCACGCATTTTCTTCTCGCGCATCACCTGACGTAGCTGCACTTCAATACGTTCGAACAGCTGGTTGATACGCCCTTGCAGGCGATCCTGTTCAAACATTAGCGCGTGGCCGGTCAAAATACGCGTCAGCCCCGGATTACGCTCACCAAATCCCAGAATCAGCTGCACGATTAAACGCAGTCGCGTCAGCGTCTCTTTTTCATCTTTCAGGATCAGATTGATGCGGGTAATCAGACTGTCTTCAATAAACTCGATCAGGCTGTCAAACATGCGCGTTTTGCTGGGAAAGTGACGATAAAGCGCCGCTTCCGACACGCCGACATTCGCGGCCAGCTTCGCGGTGGTGATGCGCTGACTGCCATCGCCCGACTCCAGCATTTGCGCCAGCGCCTGCAAAATCTCTTCCCGACGATTCCGTTTCGCGACTTTTTTTTCTGCCATGACCTTCAACACCCCTGAAATTCACCAAAAACAGGCAATACTGCCTCATCTGCCACAGACATAGCGGCCTGTGGCGACAAGAAATAAAAAGATGGCTAAGCGAAAAGTGTCGCGTGTTACTGACGGCCTGAGTGACCGAAGCCGCCTGCGCCGCGATCGCTGGTGTCAAAATCTTCCACCAGGTTAAATTCGGCCTGCACCACCGGCACGAAGACCAGCTGTGCCAAACGGTCGCCTGGCTGCAGCGTGAAGCTATCCTGACCACGGTTCCAGACAGAAACCATCAATTGGCCCTGATAATCGGAGTCGATCAAACCGACCAGGTTGCCCAGCACGATGCCATGTTTATGGCCAAGGCCGGAGCGCGGCAGAATCACGGCTGCCAGACCTGGATCGCCAATGTGAATCGCCAGACCGGTTGGAACCAGCGTGGTCATGCCTGGTGCGATTTCTAGTGCATCATCCAGGCAGGCGCGTAAATCGAGACCTGCGGAACCAGAGGTTGCATAAGTCGGCAGCGGGAATTCGTTGCCCACACGTGCATCAAGAATTTTAACGTCGATTTTTTTCATCATAACGGCTGACAATCTCGTCTATTAATTGTTGGCCAAGGAGCGTCTTATCACTGAGCGGTAAGACTTTTTCTCCTTCCTGCCAAAAAAGGTGAAGAGCATTGGTGTCGCTATTGAAGCCCTGACCCGCCTGCGCCACATCATTGGCACAAATCAGATCCAGGTTTTTTCGCACCCGTTTTTGCCGCGCGTATTCTTCCACATTCTGGGTTTCGGCAGCAAATCCCACAACGTAAGGGCGATTTTTCTGCAGCGCCGCTACGCCTGCGACAATATCGGGGTTCTTCACCAACTGCAGCGTGACGCTATCGTCGCCACCCTGTTTTTTGATTTTCTCTGCGGCAATGTTAGCCGCCCGGTAGTCTGCCACGGCTGCGCTGGCAATGAAAATATGTTGTTGCTGGATTTGCGCCATCACCGCCGCTTCCATCTCCAGCGCGCTGTCGACGTCCACGCGTTGCACGCCAGCTGGCGTTAGCAGCGCCACCGGACCGGCAACCAGCGTCACCTTCGCACCGCGTTTTGCTGCCGCAGCCGCAATCGCAAAGCCCATCTTGCCCGAGCTGTGATTGCTGATATAACGCACCGGGTCCAGCGCTTCACGTGTTGGACCGGCGGTGATCATAATGTTGAGATGTTGCAGATCGTTGACGGGCGCAGCCCATTCCAGCGCGTGCGCCACAATCGCCAGCGGGTCGAGCATGCGGCCCGGACCAATATCGCCG
>NZ_DAMBSA010000007.1:22656-31074 GCF_032054795.1 Pantoea sp. CTOTU49201 | reverse complement strand
CCCAATTTACGGCGCACCAGCACAATCAGCATCGGCGCACCGAGCATCGCCGTAACGATGGAAACCCGCAGCTCGCCCGCCACCAGCAGGCGGCCAAGGATATCGGCGGCGAGCAGCAGAATCGGCGTGACCAGCGCGGTGGCGGGCAGCATCCAGCGGTGATCGTTGCCCACCAGCCAGCGAGCAAAGTGCGGCGTCATCAAACCGACAAAGGCAATCGGGCCCACCGCCGCCGTGGCTGCGCCGCACAGCAGCGCAATCGCCAGCAGCCCAAGCAGTTGGGTGCGCGCCACTCGCGTACCGAGCGCGGTCGCCATGTCGCCGCCCATACTCAAACTGTTCAGCGCCTGCGACAGCGCAATGGCCACCACGCTGCCGATCAGCACCGCCGGAAACAGCGTGCGCAGCGTGGAGAAGTTGCGAATATCCAGCGAACCACTGTGCCAGAAGCGCAGATGATCGTAGATGTCAGGATTAAGCAGCGACAGACCAGAGGTTAATCCATCCAGCACCGCGCCCAGTGCCACGCCGGCCAGCGTCAGACGCACCGGATTGACGCGCCCGCCGCCAATCGCGCCGGTCATCGCCACCAGCACGGAAGCCAACAGCGCGCCGCCAAAGGCGAAGCCGAGCCAATCCACCGGCGAGTCAGCACCGAACAGCGCAATGCCAATCACCACCGCGAAACCGGCTCCGGCGTTAACGCCAAGAATGCCGGGATCGGCCAGCGGATTGCGCGTCAGGCTCTGCATCAACGCACCAGCAATGCCCAGCGCCACGCCCGCCAGTAAACCGGCCAGCGTACGTGGCAGGCGTGCGTCACGCACAATGACGCACTCCGCGCTGTTACAGGCGGTGGTAAGCGAATGATAAACATCGGGAAGCGGTATCGATTTTGCCCCCAGCATTAAGCTGAGCGCGATGAGGAGCAAGAGCAGAATCCCTGAGCCTGCTAATGCACGAATCTGGCGCATAGCGTTCTAAACCTTCACTGTTCAACGTCGTCGCATGCGCGATGTAACTTGATAATGGTTATCGTTATTACTCGCGTTTAGCTATGTTACCATGACTCGCCTCGCGGACGATGAGGAAAATTGGTGCAATAAGGCGAACACATGAACAAATCTTCCCACTTTATCGATCTCTCGCTGCTGAAAACCCATCCGGCTTTTCGCGCGGTGTTTATCGCGCGTTTTATCTCGATTGTCGCGCTCGGCATGCTCGCCGTGGCGGTGCCGGTGCAGATTCAGCACATGACAAATTCACCGCTGCTGGTGGGATTGGCGGTGACGCTGGCCGCTGCGGGCATGTTTATCGGCCTGCTCACCGGCGGCGTGTTAGCCGATCGCCATGAACGCAAAAAGCTGATTTTGTTTGCCCGATCCACCTGTGGCTTAGGTTTTATCGCGCTGGCCATCAACGCCGCGCTGCCAGAACCCTCTTTGATCGCGGTTTATCTGCTCGGTTTCTGGGATGGCTTTTTCGGCGCGATTGGCGTGACCGCGCTGCTGGCCGCGACGCCCGCGCTGGTCGGCAGGGAAAACATTATGCAGGCGGGCGCGATCACCATGTTGACGGTGCGCTTCGGCTCGATTTTATCGCCGGCGATTGCCGGTCTGGTGATTGCGCATGGCGGCGTAACCTGGAACTACGCCCTCGCCGCCTTCGGCACTTTGCTTACCGTGTTAACGCTGCTGAAATTGCCGACCTTGCCGCCTCCGCCGCAGCCGCGTGAACATCCGCTGAAATCCCTCGCCGCTGGCGTGCAGTTTCTTTTCGCCAGCCCGATTGTCGGCATGGTGGCGCTGATTGGCGCATTAGTGACGCTGGCCAGCGCGGTGCGCGTGCTCTATCCATCCCTCGCGCCGCATTGGTCAGTAAGCGCGGACCAGCTGGGCTTGATGTACGCTGCCGTGCCGCTTGGTGCGGCGATCGGCGCATTCACCAGCGGTAAACTGAAACACGCCGCGCGTCCCGGACAGCTGGTGCTCGGCAGCGCGATTGCGGCGTTTATCGCGCTGGGTTTGTTTAGCCTGATGCCGAACCTGCCGCTGGCGTTAGCCTGTTTAGTCGCCTTCGGTTACTTCAGCGCCATCAATAGCCTGGTGCAGTACGCGATGATTCAGGCATTAACGCCGGATCATCTGTTAGGCCGTATCAACGGCTTGTGGACCGCGCAGAACGTGACCGGCGATGCGATTGGTGCGGCGGTGATTGGTGCGATGGGTTCATGGTTGCTGCCACCGCAGGCCGCCGCCGTATTTGGCTTTGCGGCGGCGCTGCTGGGCATATTGATGTGGTTGGTGATGGGCCGTTTACGTCGTTACCATCCACCAGCGCCAGAGCTGGCGGAACAGGCATCATGATTTAACGAACAGCTTTTCCAGACGCGCCAGCAGATTGCTGGCGCTGTAGTAATCGAGACGGAACGAATCGACGCCCAGCTCGTACACCTGCTTGTTCTGTACGGCGGCGTTTTGCGCGAGGAACGGATTGCCTAGCACCGATTGCGTAGTTTTATCGTCAGCGGCAAACAGCAGGAAGGTTTTCCCGGTCAGGCCACTGGCAACGTTTTCGCCCGACAGCTGAATGATATCTTTGCGCTGCCCCATGCTGTGGCCCTGCTCAACCGTCGCCGGTGGCGTTGCCAGGGTGAAGCCAAGTTGTTCCAGCAGCTTGCCCTGCGCCGAGGCTGCGGTCCACAGATTGACCGCACGTCCGCCGCCGTTCCACACCATGGCGGAAACCGGCTGCGGTGGCAGCGTAATGGCTTTTTTCAGTGCCGCTTCGCGATCGTCGAAGGCTTTGATGCGCTGTGCCGCCTGCGCTTCGTGACCGGTCGCCTGACCTAATTGCGTGACAACATCCTGCCAGCTTTTGTCGTCGTAATTGACCACCAGCGTCGGTGCAATAGCCGAGAACTGTTCGGCGAGCTTGATGGCAGAATCGTTGCCGGTAGCGCTGACGATGATCAGATCCGGCGCTTGCGCAGCAACCGCTTCGGCATTCGGCTCACCGATGTACAGACGTTGCAGATGCTGCTTTTTGGCAACATCGCTCCATTGACGGAAGAAACCCTGATCGTCAGCCAGGCGACTGTTTGGCGCGGTTGCGCCGGACGCGATAACTGGCGCATCAATGGCCAGCAGCGAGCCGGTCAGCGTGACGCTGGTCGAGACAATGCGCTGCGGCGCGTGGTTGAGGGTGATCGATCCGTTGGCGCCCTGCACGGTGCGCGGCCAACCTTGTTCAGCGTGGGCGATGCTGGTGAAAATCTGGAAAACACATATAAGGGCTGAAATGCCCCAAAAACCGCATTTATTCATAAGTTTTGGTCCACTTTTTAGCATATTGCCCTGCTTAGCGTCAGCGCCTGATTACGTTTAAACGCAGCTGAAATCCCGCGAATGGATTGACACCTTTGCCCAATCGACGTAGGTTACAGGCCCATAATAAAAATGATAATCATTCTTAATAATCTTATCATTTATAGGTGAAAATTATGGTGGAATCTTCCACGTTTGAAAATGCCTGGCTGAAGGATTATTCCGCGCTAAGCCGTGGTTTCCTCTTTACCTCGCCGTGGCGTAGTTTGGCAACGCAAGGATGCTATACCACCATTACCGCGCCGGTAGCAGACGCCGCGTCGCTGGACGGTGATTTCCAACAACAGCTGCGTCAGCATTTTGCGACGGCGAAAAAACAGGGCATCGACAATCCGATTCTGGTCGGTGCGATCCCGTTTGACGTCAGCCAACCGGCTGCGCTGTTTATTCCTGAAACCTATCAGACGTTTAACCGCGCCGACCTGCAAAGCGCGCTGCCGCAAAACGTCAGCGATCTGCCGCAGGTGCGTCGCCGCGCAGCGATACCGGACCACGACGTATTTACCACCATGGTGGCCGATGCGGTGGCGGCCACGCAGCGCGGCGATCTGGATAAAGTGGTGCTGTCGCGTCTGATGGATATCGTCACCGAACAGCCGGTTGATACCGCCGCACTGATGCAGCGCGTGATTGCGCAGAACCCCAACAGCTACCATTTCCATCTGCCGCTGCCGCAAGGCGGTGCGCTGATTGGCGCCAGTCCGGAGCTGATGCTACGCAAACAGGGGCGCGATTTTAGCTCTTGTCCGCTGGCGGGTTCGGCGCGGCGTAATCACGACGATGCCCAACAGGATCGCGCTGCGGGCGATACGCTGATGGATTCCGGCAAAGATCGTCATGAGCACAAGCTGGTGACCGACGCGATGCGCGACACCTTGCAGCCGCGTAGCCGTTTGCTGTCGGTGCCAACTATTCCATCGCTGATTACCACCGCCACGCTGTGGCATCTCGCCACGCAAATCGACGGCGAAGTGCAGGATGAGCGCGAAAATGCGCTGTCGCTGGCTTGCCTGTTGCATCCAACGCCGGCGTTGAGCGGCTTCCCACATCAGCGCGCACAGCAGCTCATTCAGCAGCTGGAACCTTTTGATCGCCAACTGTTTGGCGGCATCGTCGGCTGGTGCGATAGCCAGGGCAACGGCGAATGGGTCGTCACCATCCGCTGCGGCACCGTGCAAGGTACGCGCGTGCGCCTGTTTGCTGGCGCGGGCATTGTCGCCGACTCCCAACCCGAATCAGAGTGGCGTGAAACCGGCGTGAAGCTGGACACCATGTTGCGCGCCTTTGGACTGCAATAAAGGAAAGAGCATGAGCATTCCCTATACTCGCTGGCCGGACGATCTGGCTGCGCGCTACCGCGAAAAAGGTTACTGGCTGGATGTGCCGATGACCGACATTCTGGCGCGTCATCAGCACAACGATTCCATCGCGGTGATTGATGGCGATCGTCAAATCAGCTATCGCGAAATGGATGTGCTGAGCAGCAATCTGGCCGCCGCGCTGCAGCGTCGTGGCCTGCAAAACGGCGATACGGCGCTGGTGCAGCTTGGCAATGTGGCTGATTTTTATGTCACGGTATTTGCGCTGTTTAAGCTCGGCGTGGCGTCGGTATTCGCCCTGTTCAGCCATCAGCGTACCGAGCTGAGTGCCTATGCGAAGCAGATCGAACCTAAGCTGCTAATTGCCGATCGCACTCACGCGCTGTTTGCTGACGATAGCTTTATCAGCGCGCTGTGCGATGCTCAGCCTTCTCTGCAGCAGGTGATTCTGCGTAATGACAACCAGCCGGAAAACACGCTGGAATCCTTGATGGCGGAAGCTGCGGGTGATTTCGTCGCCACGCCAACCGCCGCCGATGAAGTGGCGTTTTTCCAGCTCTCTGGCGGCAGCACCGGCACGCCGAAGCTGATTCCACGCACCCACAACGACTATTACTACAGCATTCGCGCCAGTGATGAGATCTGTCAGGTGACCGCCGATACGCGCTATCTCATCGCCCTGCCCGCACCGCATAACTTCGCCATGAGCTCACCGGGCTCGCTCGGCGTGTTTTATGCCGGTGGTCAGGTGATTCTGGCTGCCGATCCCAGCGCCACGCTCTGTTTCCCGCTGATCGACAAGCATCAGGTCACCGATACCGGTTTGGTGCCGCCGGCGGTGAGTTTGTGGTTACAGGCGATTCAAGAATGGGGCAGCAATAAGCAGCTAGCCTCGTTGCAACGTATTCAGGTAGGCGGCGCCAAACTGGGCGAAACCCTGGCGGCACGTATTCAGCGCGAAATCGGCTGTCAGCTGCAACAGGTGTTCGGCATGGCCGAAGGTTTGGTGAATTACACCCGCTTTGGCGACGATAAGAAAATTATTCTCACCACGCAAGGCCGGCCGATCTCTGAAGATGACGAAGTGTGGGTCGCCGATGAACATGGCAACGCGTTGCCCACCGGCACCATCGGCCGCCTGATGACGCGCGGACCTTATACCTTCCGTGGCTACTACAAGAGCCCGGAACATAACGCTGCCAGCTTCGATGCCAACGGATTTTACTGCTCGGGCGATCTGATTGAGATCGACGCGCAGGGCTACATCACCGTGCAAGGGCGCGAAAAGGATCAGATCAATCGCGGTGGCGAGAAGATCGCCGCAGAAGAGATCGAAAACCTGCTGCAGCGCCATCCGGATGTGATCCACGCCGCGCTGGTGTCGATGAACGACGAACTGATGGGTGAAAAGAGCTGCGCCTTTATTGTCGCCAGCCAACCGATTAAAGCAGTGGCGCTGCGTCGTCACCTGCGCGAACTGGGCGTGGCCGAGTTCAAATTACCTGACCGTATTACCTGCGTAGATGCCCTGCCGCTGACGCCTGTTGGCAAGGTGGATAAAAAACGTTTACGCCAACAGCTTGCCGACCAACAAGCGCAAGCCTGACCTGTTCCGGAGAATGTAATGGCTATTCCAAAACTGAACTCTTATGCGCTGCCTGCAGCGACTGAACTGCCAACTAACAAAGTGAAGTGGGCGGTTGAACCTCAGCGCGCCGCGCTGCTGATTCACGATATGCAGGCTTATTTCCTTAATTTCTGGGGCGAGAACAGCCCGCTGGTTAATCAGGTGGTGGAAAACATCGCTCGCCTGCGCGCTTACTGCAAAGCGCAGGGCATTCCGGTGTTCTATACCGCTCAGCCGAACGAGCAGAGCGATGCCGATCGCGCGCTGCTTAACGACATGTGGGGACCGGGCCTGAACAAACATCCCGATCAGCAGAAGATCGTTGATGCGCTGGCACCGGATCAGGACGACCAGGTTCTGACCAAATGGCGTTACAGCGCCTTCGTGCGCTCACCGCTGGAATCGATCCTGCAGGAGATGGGCCGCGATCAGCTGATCATCACCGGCGTGTACGCGCATATCGGTTGCCTGACCACCGCGACTGACGCCTTTATGCGTAACATCCAGCCGTTTATGGTGGCGGATGCGCTGGCTGACTTCACGCGCGAAGAGCACATGATGGCGCTGACTTACACCGCAGGTCGCAGCGGTAAAGTGGTGATGACCGCCGATCTGATGCCGCTGCCGTTGAGCAAAGACGATCTGCGTGCGCTGATTCTGCCGCTGCTGGAAGATGACGATGTGCCAGCAGATGACGAGAACCTGATCGATTATGGCTTGGATTCGGTACGCGTGATGGCGCTGGCGGCGCGCTGGCGCCAGGTGCACAGCGACATCGACTTCGTCAGTCTGGCAAAAAATCCGACCATTGATGGCTGGTGGGCGCTGTTATCAAGGGTGCCGACTAAATGAGTGCGACGTTCGAATTCAGTGGAAAGATTGTCTGGGTCACTGGCGCAGGCAAAGGGATTGGTTATCACACCGCGCTGAGCTTCCATCAGGCGGGCGCGCAGGTTATTGGCCTCGATCTGCGTTTTGATCAAACCGATTATCCGTTCGCCACGCAGGTGCTGGATGTAGCGAACGCCGCCGAGGTGAAAGCGGTTTGTCAGCGTTTGCTGGCGGATCAGCCACGTCTCGATGTGCTGGTGAACGGTGCCGGCATCCTGCGCATTGGCAGCACCGATGAACTGTCGTTTGAAGATTGGCAGGCGTGTCTGGCGGTGAATGCCGGTGGCGCGTTCAACATGTTCCAGCAAACCTTGCCGGTGTTTCGCCAGCAGCGTGCGGGCGCGATTGTCACTATCGCGTCTAATGCCGCACATGCGCCACGTCTTGGTATGTCCGCTTATGGCGCTTCCAAGGCCGCACTGCGCAGCTTGTGTCTGACCGTGGGTTTGGAAATGGCTCCGTTCGGCGTGCGCTGCAATATCGTCTCGCCAGGTTCCACCGATACCGATATGCAACGCAGCCTGTGGCATACGCCAGAAGCCGAGCAGGAGATGATTAATGGTTTCCCGGATCAGTACAAGCTGGGGATCCCGCTGCGTAAGATCGCGAAACCGCAGGAGATCGTCGCGAACGTGATGTTCCTCGCTTCAGATCTTGCCAGCCACGTAGTACTGCAGGATATTGTGGTCGACGGTGGCGCAACGCTGGGATCCTAAGTGATGGCAATCTGGAAACGATCGGTCGATCTTGAAACGCTGAATAAGATGGGTGAGAACTCGCTGGTGGCGCACCTTGGTATTGTGTTTACCACCATCGGCGAAGATTACCTCGAAGCCACCATGCCGGTGGATGCCCGCACGCAGCAGCCGTTTGGCCTGCTGCACGGCGGTGCTTCGGTGGTGCTGGCGGAGTCGATGGGATCGATCGCCGGGTATCTCAGCATCGAAGAAGGCAAAAGCGTGGTGGGCATTGAGGTGAGTGCCAGCCACCATCGCGCGGTAAGCAGCGGTGAAGTGCACGGCATTTGCCGCCCGCTACACCTTGGTGCGCGTAATCAAAGCTGGCAGATCGAAATTCGTAACGCCCGCGATCAGCTGTGCTGCACCTCGAGATTGACGGTGGCGGTGCTGGGGTAAGACATAAAAAAAGCGGCCTTCTGGCCGCTTTTTTGTGCGATTAACGCTGGTAAATGATT
>NZ_DAMBSA010000007.1:17273-22646 GCF_032054795.1 Pantoea sp. CTOTU49201 | reverse complement strand
CTTCGTCTTCTTCGTCCCAATCGTCATCCCAATCGTCGTCTTCTTCCACTTCCTGCGCCGTTTCCATGGCTTCACGGTGATAATCATCCCACATGAAGGCCACTTTCTCTGGCTCTTTAGCTTCTTCTTCGGCTTCTTTTGGATTTTCGATGATAAAGCTCATCACATCCCAGCAAAGATCTTTCACGCCATCATGGCTAGCCGCAGAGATTAGGTAATATTTTTCTTCCCAGCCTAATGCTTCCACTACCGCTTTGGCACGGCTTTCCGCTTCTTCGCGGCTCAGCAGGTCACATTTGTTGAACACTAACCAACGCGGCTTCTGGAACAGTTTATCGCTGTACTTCTCCAACTCGCCGAGAATGATGCGGGCATTTTCTACCGGATCAGATTCATCGATAGGGGCAAGATCGATCAGGTGCAACAGCACGCGGCAGCGCTCAAGGTGCTTCAGGAAGCGAATACCCAGACCTGCGCCATCCGCTGCGCCTTCAATCAGGCCAGGAATATCAGCGACAACAAAACTCTTTTCGTTGTCCATACGCACTACGCCAAGGCTTGGCACCAGCGTAGTAAACGGATAATCCGCGACTTTTGGTTTGGCTGCGGAAACAGAGCGAATAAAGGTCGATTTACCGGCATTCGGCAGACCCAGCATACCAACGTCAGCCAGCAGCATCAGTTCAAGTTGCAAGTCACGCTTCTCGCCTGGTGTTCCCATGGTTTTTTGGCGCGGGGAACGGTTAACCGAGGATTTAAAGCGCGTGTTGCCAAGGCCATGCCAGCCGCCCTTCGCCACCATCAGCTTCTGCTCATGACGCGTCATGTCGCCCAGCGTTTCGCCTGTACCCTGATCAATTACGCGGGTACCAACTGGCACTTTAACGATGATGTCTTTACCACGTTTACCGGTGCAATCACGGCTTTGGCCATTCTGGCCACGTTCGGCACGGAAAGACTTTTCAAAGCGATAATCGATCAGGGTGTTGAGGTTTTCATCCGCCAACAGATACACGTCGCCGCCGTCGCCGCCGTCGCCGCCATCAGGGCCGCCTCTTGGAATATATTTTTCACGGCGGAAGCTTACGCAACCGTTGCCGCCATCACCCGCGACCGCAAGGATCGTCGCTTCATCTACAAACTTCATTTTATTTCTCCGTCACGCTGTCGTTCACGGCAGCTTGCAGGCCGCAAACGGGTCCGCCAGGGTCTTCTGCGCTGACCGACGGCGGATAATACAAGATTGGCAAAGCCAGGAGTACATAAATTGTACAACAACTGTGCTAAAGCGTAACTGTTATCCAGCAAGCTCAGTAGCAGAATGTAAAAAGCCCCGCAGAGCTGCGGGGCCTTTCATTCGTGTATTCAGACGTTAGACGTCTGCAGCACGACAACCTTACTCAGCAACGATGCTGATATATTTACGGTTGTTCGGGCCTTTAATCTCGAATTTTACTTTGCCGTCTGCGGTGGCAAACAGGGTGTGGTCACGACCACAACCTACGTTGCTACCTGCGTGGAATTTGGTGCCACGCTGACGAACGATGATGCTACCTGCCAGAACAGATTCGCCACCGAAACGTTTTACACCCAGACGTTTTGCGTTGGAGTCGCGACCGTTACGGGTCGAGCCACCAGCCTTCTTATGTGCCATTTGTCAGATCTCCTCTTACGCGCCGATCACAGTGATTTTCACATCTGTGAACCACTGACGGTGACCAGCTTGCTTACGGTAGTGTTTACGACGACGAAACTTAACGATTTTAATTTTCTCGCCACGACCGTGAGCCACAACTTCTGCCTTGATCACACCGCCTGAAACCAGTGGCGCGCCGATTTTCACGTCTTCGCCATTTGCGATCATCAGAACCTGGTCAAACTCAATGGTTTCACCGGTTGCGATGTCCAGCTTTTCCAGGCGAACGGTCTGACCTTCGCTTACTCGGTGTTGTTTACCACCACTTTGGAAAACCGCGTACATATAAAACTCCGCTTCTGCGCGTGCCTTTCTTGTTCATCAGGCGGCGCGATAAATATTCACAATAGGGCGCGAATTCTACGCAATACTCCAGCAGAAGACAAGAGCACTTTGCACTCTCTTGCAGAAAAAAAGCGCAAGGCGAATGCAAACGTTTCGCAACCCGATTTTTCAAGTACAATCAGTAACAGATTACCTGAACTCACGCTGTTTAAAGCGCTTACCATGCAAAAAACGAGTAAAGCTGAAAAGACGAATGAACTTAGAACAGATTAATGAATTAACCGCGCAGGACATGGCGGCCGTCAACCAGACCATCCTCGAGCAGCTGAATTCAGAAGTCTCACTGATTAACCAGTTGGGCTATTACATCATCAGCGGCGGGGGCAAACGCATCCGTCCGATGATCGCTGTGCTGTCGGCACGCGCGCTGAATTATCAGGGATCGTTGCACATCACCAATGCGGCGCTGATCGAATTTATCCATACGGCGACGCTGCTGCACGATGATGTGGTGGATGAATCCGATATGCGCCGTGGCAAAGCCACCGCGAACGCCGCGTTTGGTAATGCGGCTAGCGTGCTGGTGGGCGATTTTATCTATACGCGCTCATTCCAGATGATGACCAGCATGGGATCCTTGAAGATCCTGGCGCTGATGTCCGAAGCGGTCAACGTGATCGCCGAAGGGGAAGTGCTGCAGTTAATGAACTGCAACGATCCCGACATCACTGAAGAGAGCTACATGCGGGTGATCTACAGCAAAACCGCCCGCCTGTTCGAAGCAGCTTCGCAAGCATCGGCGATTTTAGCTGATGCGTCGCCAGCGCAGGAAAAAGCGCTGCAGGATTATGGCCGCTATCTTGGCACCGCTTTCCAGTTAATTGATGATTTGCTGGATTACAGCGCGGATGGCGAAACTCTGGGTAAAAATACCGGTGATGACCTGAGCGAAGGCAAACCGACGCTACCGCTGCTGCACGCGATGCACAACGGAACGCCTGAACAGGCGCAGATGATCCGTAAAGCCATTGAAGAAGGTAACGGTCGTCACCTGCTGGAACCGGTGCTGGCTGCAATGCAACAAACTGGCTCGCTGGAATGGACGCGCAAACGTGCTGAAGAAGAGGCGGATAAAGCTATTTCAGCACTGCAAGTATTACCTGAAAGCCCGTGGCGCAGCGCACTTGAAGCGCTGGCGCACATGTCAGTACAACGCGACTTCTGATTTTAACGGGGCCTGCATTGGTCCCGTTTCCTTCCTCACTCTTCTCCCCTTTCACTTACATCTCTTGCATTGCTTTTGCGAAAAGCGACGCAGTTTCGTGCGCCGTTCAAACATTTACTGGAAATTAACTGGAAACATTTGCTATAAAAATGCGGGTTTTTTCCAGATATCTCTGCAACGGGAAAGCTTTTTCAGCGGAGATGAAGTAATAACACGGACACGGAGAAGAAAGTTATGTACCCAAGGAAAGTGGATTGGCACCCGGCAGATATCATTGCTGCATTACGTAAGAAAGGCACATCACTGGCAGCGCTGTCACGTGAATCAGGGCTTAGCTCGTCAACATTGGCCAATGCGCTATCGCGTCCCTGGCCGAAAGGCGAGTGGCTAATCGCCAATGCAATCAAGGTTCATCCGGCAGAGATCTGGCCGAGCCGATATTATGATCCTTTTACCGGCCTGCTGAAGGATCGCAAAAAGCGCATACGATCACCCAAGGATCGTAAAAAGATCTGACCATACTGCAGATGAAAAAAAACCAGCCGCGTTACCGTGACTGGTTTTTTAATGCGCAAAGGCAGAATTATTCGCCGCTTACGCGCTCGATATTTGCACCCATCGCTTTCAATTTATCTTCGATGTGCTCATAGCCACGGTCGATGTGATAGATACGATCGACTAACGTGGTGCCTTCAGCAATACAACCCGCCAGCACCAGGCTTGCTGATGCACGCAGATCGGTAGCCATCACCTGCGCACCCGACAAGGTTTCAACGCCATGACAAATCGCAGTGTTGCTTTCGATTTCCGCATGCGCGCCCATACGAATCAGTTCAGGGATATGCATGAAGCGGTTTTCGAAGATGGTTTCGGTAATCACACCGGTGCCTTCTGCCACCAGGTTGAGCAGCGTGAACTGCGCCTGCATGTCAGTTGGGAAGCCAGGATGCGGCGCCGTGCGGATATTCACCGCTTTTGGACGCTTGCCGTGCATATCCAGGCTGATCCAATCTTCGCCCACTTCGATCTCTGCACCAGCCTCACGCAATTTAGACAACACCGCATCCAGCGTATCTGGCTTGGTATTGTGGCAAACAACTTTGCCACGTGAAATCGCTGCTGCGACCAGGAAAGTACCGGTTTCGATACGATCTGGCAGAACGCGATAAACGCCGCCGCCCAGACGCTCAACACCTTCGATGGTGATTTTGTCTGTGCCCGCGCCCGTGATTTTCGCGCCCAGCGTGTTGAGGAAGTTTGCCGTATCGACAATCTCCGGCTCACGCGCGGCGTTCTCAATAATGGTGATGCCGGTAGCCAGCGTAGCCGCGCTCATGATGGTGACGGTAGCGCCAACAGACACTTTATCCATCACGATGTGCGCGCCTTTCAGGCGGCCATTGACAGAAGCTTTAACGTAGCCTTCTTCCAGCTTAATTTCCGCACCCAGCTGTTCCAGGCCAGTAATGTGCAGATCGACCGGACGCGCACCGATAGCGCAACCGCCCGGCAGTGAAACCTGGCCCTGACCAAAACGCGCCACCAGCGGACCCAGCGCCCAGATCGAAGCACGCATGGTTTTCACTAAATCGTAAGGCGCACTGAAAACATTAACTTCGCGAGCATCAACGTGGACCGAACCATTGCGCTCAACGCGCGCACCCAGCAGATTCAGCAGCTTCATGGTGGTATCGATATCACGCAGCTTCGGCACGTTCTGAATCTCTACCGGCTCTTCAGCCAGCAGCGCAGCAAACAGAATCGGCAACGCAGCATTCTTCGCCCCGGAAATGGTCACTTCACCACTTAAACGAGTGGGGCCTTGCACACGAAATTTGTCCATTAACACGGCTCTCAATTATCTATCAATAAAACAACCGGTGAGGCACTCAGAAACCGTTGAGTTTACGGTCGCGCGCCCACTCGGCTGGGGTATAAGTTTTGATGGAAACCGCATGAATACGGTTATCCGCAATATATTCCATCAGCGGCGCGTACACAGCCTGCTGCTTCTTCACGCGGCTCAGTTCGCCGAACATTTCGCCCACCGCGATGACCTGAAAATGGCTGCCATCGTTGCTGAGTACGTGTACTTCTTCTAATGCCAGCGCCTGCATTAGCACGGCCTGAACTTCACTATTTTCCATCGCTCGTTACTTCACTTAAT
>NZ_DAMBSA010000007.1:0-17263 GCF_032054795.1 Pantoea sp. CTOTU49201 | reverse complement strand
CACTTAATAATAATAAGGCTGCCATCTTAGAGGAAAGTGCCTGACTCTTAAATACGCAAAAGCCCCTGGAAAAATCAGGGGCTTAGCATCAACATTCGCAGATCAGGCGATTTTTTCCGCAGAAACAATAATCTGCTGAAGGTTATACAGCGTGATCAGTGACTGGAGTTTATCGGAGATCCCAGAGAAAAGTGGCGCGCTGCCTTGGGCTCGCGCGATCTCACGCAGATGCACCAGCAGCGCCAAACCCGCTGAATCCACCCTTTCCAGCCCGGCAACATCAATAGTGGTGATATCCGCCACCGCAGTGTCACGCTCCTGCCACAAGGTCAGCAAGGTATCACGATCTAATTTGCCGCTTAAGGCCAGCGTGCTGGCAGTACGCTGCCAGCGTAACGGTTCACTCATTATTGCTTTTTATCCAGGGTGATCGGCTGTGCTGCATAGACTTTCAGCTGAGCCGTCAGGCCATCAATGCCTTTGGTGCGCAACAGATCGCCCCACTCATTCTGTTTCGTAGTGATCATGCTGATGCCTTCGGCCACCATGTCATACGCCTGCCAGTTGCCGGTTTGGCTGTTCTTACGCCACTGGAAATCGAGACGCACAGGCGGACGCCCATTAGGATCGATGATGGTGACGCGAATCGCCACGATATTGGCATCGCCAATCGGCTGTTCTGGCTGGATTTGGTAAGTTTGGCCGTTATACAGCGCCAGCGCCTGGCCGTACGCCTGCGCCAGATAATCACCGAACGCGGCAAAGTAGGCATCACGTTGCGCCGGTGTCGCATCACGATAATAGCGGCCGAGAACCAACGCACCGGCATATTTTACCTGCACGTACGGCATCAGTTCCTGACGCACCACTTCGCGCAGATAGTTCGGATCCTGCTTAATCTTCGGCTGTTCGTTTTTCAGGCGGGTGAAGGTCTTTTCCGCCGCTTCGTTCATCAGCTTGTAAGGATTAGTTTGATCCGCTGCGGCGTTGGCTGCCAGCGGTGCGATTGCCAACACGGCAATCATCAGTAAACGTTTAAACATCATGTTTTACCTCGTAGGTTATTCCGTTGTTGCAGGTGCTGCTGGTGCGCTCTCCGCGCCCTGGGATTTGTCGTCGGGTTTGTTATCGCCGCTCTTATAGAGGAATTGACCGATCAGGTCTTCCAGCACCAGTGCCGATTTGGTGTCACGCAAGGTGCCGCCATCTTTCAGCATCGATGAGCCAAGCTCGGGATCGTCAAAACCTAAATTCAACGCCAGGAACTGCTCACCGAGCAGACCTTGGGTGCGGATAGCTAATGAGCTGGTGTCTGGAATCTTATTGGCGAATTTATCGCTGATATCCATGGTTACACGCGGTGAGAGGGTTTTCTCATCCAGCACGATATCTGACACTCGGCCAATTAACACGCCGCCAATTTTTACCGGAGAACTGACTTTCAGTCCGCCGATATTATCGAAGGTGGCATACATCTTCCACGTCGGTTCGGTGCCGATTGTTTTGAGATCGGCGACGCGCAGGGCGAGGAATAACAGCGCCAGCAGCGCAGCCAGCATGAAGACGCCAACCCAGATTTCGTTTTTCTTGCTTTGCATTGCATCAATTCCCAAACATCAGTGCTGTCAGCACAAAATCCAAACCGAGTACCGCCAGTGAAGCATGCACCACGGTACGCGTCGTCGCCCGACTGATCCCTTCCGAGGTCGGGATGGCATCATAGCCATTAAATAGCGCAATCCAGGTTACCGTGACGGCAAAGACCGCGCTTTTGATCATGCAGTTAACGACATCAGTGCGGAAATCCACCGCGTTCTGCATCGCCGACCAGAAGAAACCCGGATCGATCCCTTTCCAGCTCACGCCAACCAGCGCACCACCGGCAATACCGACGGCGGTAAAGATCAGCGCCAGCAACGGCATGCTGATAAAGCCGGCCCAGAAGCGCGGTGATACCACACGACGTAACGGATCGACGGCCATCATCTCCATGCTGGAGAGCTGTTCGGTGGCTTTCATCAGCCCGATTTCAGCGGTTAACGCTGAACCTGCACGGCCGGCAAACAGCAATGCCGTTACAACCGGACCGAGTTCTCGCAGCAGCGAGAGCGCCACCAGCATGCCAAGGCTGGTTTCAGCATTGTAGGTGGTGAGCACCAGATAGCCTTGCAGACCCAGCACCATGCCAATAAACAGGCCGGATACTACGATGATCAGCAACGATAACACGCCCACGCTGTAGAGCTGTTTTACCAGCAGCGGCGCATGGCGACGAAACGCCGGCTTACCCACCAGCGCATGAAATAGCATGAGGCCTGCGCGGCCAAAAGCGGCACAGGTATTAATTCCCTGACGTCCAAATGACGCTAGCGCCTGTAACAACATCAGTTTACGTTCTCCCTGAGCGGGTCAAGTCGCTGAGATAATCGCCAGCGGCAAAGCGAAACGGCACCGGACCATCCGCATGACCCTCGATAAACTGGCGCACACGCGGATCGGGATTTTCCCGCAGTTCCGGCGCGCTGCCCTGAGCAATAATTTTTTGTCCGGCAACAATATAGGCATGATCGGCAATGCTCAATACCTCAGGCACATCGTGTGAAACCACAATGCAGGTCAGGCCCAAAGCATGATTAAGTTCGTCAATTAACTTCACCAGCACGCCCATGGTGATCGGGTCCTGGCCGACAAATGGCTCATCGAACATGATCAGTTCCGGTTCCAGCGCGATAGCACGCGCCAGCGCCGCACGGCGCGCCATACCGCCAGAGAGTTCGGCAGGCATCAGTTTAGCGGCGCCACGCAAACCCACCGCTTCCAGCTTCATCAATACGGTGCTGTGCAACAGTTCTGGCGGCAACTGCGTATGTTCACGCAACGGCCAGGCAACGTTTTCATACACGTTGAGATCGGTAAACAGCGCGCCTGACTGAAACAGCATGCTCATTTTTTTACGCGCTTCGTACAATTTCGTGCGGGAAAGCGTCGGGATATTCTGATCGCGGAACCAAATCTCGCCTTTATCGGGCTGCAATTGCCCGCCAATCAGACGTAAAAGCGTGGTTTTACCAATTCCGGACGGCCCCATAATCGCGGTGACTTTGCCGGCGGGTACCGTTAACGAGATATCGTCAAAGATTGTACGATCTCCGCGCGTGAAACTGACGCCACGAACCTCAACCAGATTCGTTTGCTGCTGGATCATCTTTACCTCTTTATGCGGATCGGGCGCTATCAAAGCGGTGGATGGTAGCCTGGTAGCCTCGAATGCACGATAGTTTTACAGAAACTTACCCACTTAGTGTGGCGAAAACGGCCTTAAAATTTACTTTTGCCTCTCAGACAGTCAAAATCAGCGCCTGTTAGTGCGTGCAGAATGTTTTTACCTGTCGGACAAGGTTCGCCGACACCTCCATCCATCAAGGATTTTTAATGTTCGTAGCCTCTGCCTTGCTGTTTATCGGATTGATTTTACTGGTTTACGGCGCCGACCGTCTGGTATTTAGCGCCGCGATCCTCTGTCGATCCTTTGGCATCCCACCGCTGATCATAGGTATGACGGTGGTGAGCATTGGCACATCATTGCCGGAATTGATCGTCTCGTTTTCGGCCGCACAGCATGGACAGATGGATTTAGCGGTTGGCACCGCGCTGGGCTCGAACATCACCAACATTCTCTTGATTCTGGGCGGCGCAGCGTTGCTCCATCCATTGACAGTACACTCCAATCTGATTCGGCGCGAACTGCCATTAATGCTGCTAGTCTCACTGCTCAGCGGCATCATGCTGTTTGATAATCATCTGAGCCGTCTCGATGGCGTTGCGCTGCTACTGATCGCGCTGGGTTATCTGCTGGTGGTGATCCGCATTGCTCGCCGTGCTGAACGTGACAATAACGACACGCTCACCCGTGAACAGCTGGCCGAACTGCCGCGCGATGAAGCCGGCAACACCGTGGCCTTTCTATGGCTGGCGGTGGCGCTAATTATTCTGCCGATGTCGACGCGGATGGTGATCGACAACGCCACCGTCTTTGCCGACTACTTCGGTGTGAGCGAACTGGTGATGGGCCTGACGCTGATTGCCGTCGGCACCAGCTTACCCGAACTGGCTACCGTTGTGGCCGGCGCGCTGAAAGGTGAGGACGATATCGCTATCGGTAACCTGATCGGCGCCAACATTTTCAATCTGGCGATTGTGCTCGGCCTGCCAGCGCTGATTCATCCCGGCAGCGTTGATGCGCATGCCTTCGCACGTGATTACTGGGTGATGCTGGCAGTGAGCGTGCTGTTCGCCCTGCTCTGCCTGCTGCGCAAACGCCGTATTGGCCGTATCGCAGGCACACTATTATTAGGTGGTTTTATCGCGTGGGTGCTGTGGCTGTGGCTTAGCCCCATGCTTATCACAAGCTATTAAGGACGGACTGACCATGTCACATCAGCAACCGGATTTCGATTTCCAGCAAGCAGGTAAAGCGGTGCTGCGCATCGAACGCGAAGGGCTGGAGCAGCTTGATCAATATATCAATGACGATTTCGATCGCGCCTGCGCGATGATCTTTGCCTGCCGAGGCAAAGTGGTGGTGATGGGCATGGGCAAATCCGGGCATATCGGTAAAAAGATGGCCGCGACTTTTGCCAGCACCGGTACGCCCTCTTTCTTTGTGCATCCTGGTGAAGCCAGCCACGGCGATCTCGGCATGGTCAGTACCAATGATGTGGTGATCGCGATTTCCAACAGCGGTGAATCCGGTGAAATCCTTGCATTGGTGCCGGTGTTAAAGCGTCAGAAAGTGCAGCTGATTTGTATCACCGGCCGTCCGGACAGCGCAATGGGCCGCGCGGCGGATGTGCATCTGTGCGTGAAAGTGCCGCAGGAAGCCTGTCCGCTCGGCCTGGCGCCGACCACCAGCACCACCGCGACCTTAGTCATGGGTGATGCGCTGGCCGTGGCGTTGCTGGAAGCGCGCGGATTTACTCAGGAAGATTTTGCGCTGTCGCATCCCGGCGGTGCGCTAGGCCGCAAACTGCTGCTGCACGTCAGCGATATCATGCACAGCGGCGATGAAATCCCGCACGTCAGCCGTGATGCCTCAATGCGCGATGCGCTGCTGGAAATTACCCGCAAGAATCTTGGTTTAACGGTGATTGTTGATGATCTGATGAAAATCGAAGGCATCTTCACCGATGGTGACTTGCGCCGCGTGTTCGATATGGGCATCAATTTCCAGACTGCCAGTATTCAGGACGTGATGACCAGCGGCGGTATTCGCGTGCGCCCAAATATGCTCGCGGTCGATGCCCTTAATCTGATGCAAAACAAAAACATCACCGCCCTGCTGGTGGCCGATGACGATCGCCTGCTCGGTGTGGTACATATGCATGACATGCTGCGCGCTGGCGTAGTCTGAACAGGAAGAAACAATGAGTGCTGAAACGGCGATGGTCGAGACTTGCTACGGTCCGGTGAGCGCGGAAGTCATGGCGCGTGCTGCGAAGATTCGCCTGCTGATTTGTGACGTCGATGGCGTGATGTCCGATGGCGTGATTTACATGGGCAACAGCGGTGAAGAGCTGAAGGCTTTTAACGTGCGCGATGGTTATGGCGTGCGTTGCTTGCTGACCTCCGGCATCGAAGTGGCTATTATTACCGGCCGCAAAGCAAAACTGCTGGAAGATCGCTGTAAGACGCTCGGCATTACGCATCTTTACCAGGGACAATCGGATAAGCTTTTGGCCTGGCGGGAACTCCTGGATAAACTGTCATTGACCGCCGATCAGGTCGCCTACATTGGCGATGACCTGATCGACTGGCCGGTGATGGCGCAGGCGGGTTTGAGCGTGGCCGTTGCCGATGCCCACCCGATTTTATTGCCGCGCGCGCATTATGTGACCCGCATTGCCGGTGGCCGCGGCGCGGTACGTGAGTTGTGCGATCTGATCTTGATGGCGCAGAACAAATTTGAGGATGCCAAAGGGCAATCAATATGAGTAAGAGCAGGCGTTGGATGACGCTGATCCTGGCCTTGATCGCCTTAGTGCTGATCGGCTGGAATCTCACCAACCAGGATGACGACCGAACGCCGGTGGCGACTAACGATCAAGCGCCAACCTACACCAGCGAGAAATCGAACACGGTGGTGTATAACCCAACAGGCGCGCTGGGCTATAAGCTGGTCTCCGATAAAGTCACCTACTTTGCTGCCGATGAGATAAGTTGGTTCGATAATCCGGTGATGACCACCTATGACGTAAACAAAGTCGCGACATGGTCGGTGCGCGCCGATAAGGCAAAGCTGACTAAAGATCGTATGCTTTATCTTTATGGCAACGTTGTCGTCAATACTTTGACCCAGGATTCACAGCTTGAGCGCATCCTTACCGATAACGCTCAGGTTAATTTGGTCACCCAGGATGTGACATCTGACGATCAAGTCACCCTTTTTGGCCGCAGTTTTAATTCCACTGGCATGAAAATGCGCGGCAATTTACGGACGAAACATGCTGAGCTGCTTGAAAAGGTCAAAACTTCCTATGAAATTCAAAATGAACAAAAATAGCCTTAAGTTATTGCTGGTGAGTACGCTGCTGGCAACGAGCCTGCCTGCGCTGGCATTAACCGGTGACTCAGACAAGCCGGTGAATATTGACTCCGTCAACCAGGCGCTGGACCTGCAAGGCAACGTCGCGACCTTTACCGGCAACGTGATTGTGACCCAGGGTTCCATCAAGATTACCGCCGATAAAGTGGTCGTCACCCGTCCGGGCGGCGATAGCAAGAAAACTATCGTCGATGCTTACGGCACGCCAGCGACCTTCTATCAGATGCAGGATAACGGCAAGCCGGTGCAAGGCCACGCCAGTAAATTGCACTATGAATTGGCGAACGATTTTGTTGAGCTGACCGGTAATGCCTTCATTCAGCAGCAGGACAGCAACATCAAAGGCGACCGCATCACTTACCTGGTGAAAGAGCAGAAGATGCAGGCGTTCAGCCAGGGTGACAGCAAGCGAGTGACCACCGTTCTGGTTCCGTCGCAGCTGCAGGACAAAAACGGTTCGTCCGCGAGCCCTAAAAAGAGTAACTGATTGCTATGGCTACACTAATCGCTGAGAACCTGGCGAAAGCCTACAAAGGCCGCCGCGTGGTGGAAGATGTTAGCCTGCAGGTAAAATCCGGCGAGATTGTCGGCCTGCTGGGCCCAAACGGTGCCGGTAAAACCACCACCTTTTACATGGTGGTGGGAATTGTGCCGCGCGATGCGGGCCGCATCGTAATTGATGATGAAGACATCAGCATCCTGCCGCTGCATGCGCGCGCCCGTCGCGGCATCGGCTATTTGCCGCAGGAAGCCTCGATCTTCCGTCGCCTGAGCGTGTACGACAACCTGATGGCGGTGCTGCAGATCCGTGATGATCTGACAGAAGAGCAGCGTCAGGATCGTGCCAACGAGCTGATGGAAGAGTTCCATATCGGCCATCTGCGCGACAGCATGGGCCAGGCGCTGTCGGGTGGTGAACGCCGTCGTGTGGAAATTGCTCGCGCGCTGGCCGCTAATCCGAAATTCATCCTGCTGGATGAGCCTTTTGCCGGTGTTGACCCCATTTCGGTTATCGACATCAAGAAAATCATCGAGCATCTGCGTGACAGCGGCCTTGGCGTGCTGATTACCGATCACAACGTGCGTGAAACCCTCGCGGTGTGTGAACGCGCTTATATCGTTAGCCAGGGTCATTTAATTGCCCATGGCACGCCTGATGAAATTCTTGTAGATGAGCAGGTTAAGCGTGTTTATTTGGGCGAAGAGTTCAGACTCTGATAAGGTGTCGTAACACCCTACGTTTGCTTAGGAAATTCTAATCGAATTATGAAGCAAGGTTTGCAACTCAGGCTCAGCCAACAGCTGGCGATGACTCCACAGTTGCAGCAAGCCATTCGCTTGCTGCAACTCTCTACGCTTGAACTCCAGCAAGAACTGCAACTGGCGCTGGAAAGCAATCCGCTGCTTGAACAAACCGATCTGCACGAAGAAGTCGACGCGCGTGAATTTCAGGAACAAGAGAGTGATTCATTAGACACGCGTGAAGCACTTGAACAGAAAGACATGCCTGAAGATCTCCCGCTCGACGCCACCTGGGACGAAATCTACACTGCGGGCACGCCGTCAGGTACCGGCACCGATTACCAGGATGACGAACTGCCAATCTATCAGGGCGAAACCACGCAATCGCTGCAGGATTACCTGATGTGGCAGGTTGAGTTAACGCCGTTCACTGATACCGATCGCGCCATCGCTACATCCATTGTTGATGCCATTGACGACACCGGCTATCTCACCGTCAGCTTACAAGATATTTATGACAGTATTGGCGATGAAGAGCTGACGCTGGAAGAAGTTGAAGCCGTGCTCAAGCGCGTTCAGCGTTTCGATCCGGTCGGCGTTGGTGCGCGTGATTTGCGTGATTGCCTGTTAGTGCAGCTTTCGCAATATGATGCCGCCACGCCCATGCTGGCGGAAGCGCGCCTGATTGTCAGCGAACATCTCGATTTGCTGGCCAATCATGATTTCCGCAGCCTGATGCGCGTAACCCGTCTGAAGGAAGAGGTGCTGAAGGAGGCGATGTTGCTGATTCAGTCACTGGATCCGCGCCCTGGCCAGTCAATCAATACCAGCGAACCGGAATATGTCATTCCCGATGTGCTGGTACGCAAAATCAGCAAGCGCTGGACGGTAGAACTGAATTCCGACAGCATGCCGCGCCTGAAAATCAATCAGCAGTATGCTGCAATGGGCGGAGCTGGCCGTAATGAAAGCGATAATCAGTTTATTCGTAGCAACTTACAGGAAGCCAAGTGGCTAATTAAGAGCCTGGAGAGCCGTAACGACACGCTGCTAAAAGTGACACGCTGTATCGTAGAGCAGCAGCAGGCATTTTTTGAGCAGGGTGAGGAGTACATGCGTCCAATGGTGCTGGCGGATATCGCTCAGGCTGTTGATATGCATGAATCGACTATTTCCCGCGTGACCACGCAAAAGTATTTACACAGCCCGCGTGGCATCTTTGAACTGAAGTATTTTTTCTCCAGTCACGTCAACACCGAAGGCGGCGGCGAAGCCTCGTCTACGGCGATTCGTGCATTAGTGAAAAAATTGATCTCTGCGGAAAACCCCGCAAAACCCTTGAGCGACAGCAAACTGACCTCCATGTTATCCGAACAGGGCATCATGGTAGCGCGACGTACGGTTGCTAAATATCGCGAGTCTTTATCTATACCGCCATCAAACCAGCGTAAACAGCTGGTTTGACCGAACGAAGAAGGAAGACCTATGCAGCTAAACCTTACCGGCCTTAATGTTGAGATTACCGAACCTCTGCGTGAATTTGTAAATACCAAATTTGCCAAACTGGAACACTATTTTGATCGTATCAATCAGGTTTATATTGTTCTGAAGGTAGAGAAGGTGACGCAGATTGCGGATGCAACACTGCACGTCAACGGCGGGGAGCTGCACGCCACATCGGAAGCGGAAGACATGTACGCGGCCATCGACGGGTTAATCGACAAGCTTTCCCGTCAGCTGACCAAACACAAAGACAAACTGAAAAAACACTAACCTTCACGCTTGCAGAGTGCTGACTGATTCGGCACTTAGAGCATAAATGGGGCGGATATTACCGCCCCGTTTTGTCATCTGCGCAAGCGCCAGCGGGTGAACGGCAATGAAATCAATCGCCTGAACCTCGCGGCTATGTGAACTCGCAAGTGAAACGATGATGAACAACGATCTAACACTGGAATTGAGCTCGGTCCTTTCGCTGGACTGTACCCGTAGCGGCGTACACTGCCAGAGTAAAAAACGCGCGCTGGAAATTATCAGCGAGCTGGCAGCGAAGCAGCTCAATCTGCCGCACCAGACGCTTTTCGAAGCCATCCTGACCCGCGAACGTATGGGCAGTACCGGTATTGGCAACGGCATTGCCATTCCACATGGCAAGCTGGAGGAGGACACATTACGCGCTGTCGGCGTGTTTATCAGCCTCGATCAGCCTATCGCTTTTGATGCGGTAGACAATCAGCCGGTCGACCTGCTGTTTGCCCTGCTGGTACCTGCGGACCAGTGTAAAACCCACTTGCACACGCTTTCGCTGGTTGCCAAACGTCTGGCGGATAAAACCGTCTGTCGTCGTTTGCGTGCGGCACAGAGCGACGAAGAGCTCTACGCCATTATCACAGAAGCTCAGGAAGCACACTCTTAAGCGAGAAACACTTTTACCGGCCTGTTCGCCGGTTTAAAACGGGAGAAATGTGATGGTGCTGATGATCGTTAGCGGTCGGTCAGGCTCAGGAAAATCAGTCGCGCTGCGTGCCCTTGAAGATATGGGCTTTTACTGTGTCGACAACTTGCCGGTGGTTTTGCTGCCGGAGCTGGCGAATACCTTAACCGAACGCAATATCTCTGCGGCGGTCAGTATTGACGTGCGCAACATGCCGGAATCACCGGAAGTCTTTGAAGCCGCGCTCAACAATCTGCCTGATACCTTCTCGCCGCAACTGCTGTTTCTCGATACCGATCGCAACACGCTGATTCGCCGCTACAGCGATACGCGTCGTCTGCATCCGCTCTCTAGCAAAAATCTATCGCTGGAAAGTGCCATCGACGAAGAGAACGATCTGCTGGAGCCGCTGCGCTCACGCGCCGATCTGATTATCGATACCTCTGAGATGTCGGTTCATGAATTAGCGGAGATGCTGCGCACGCGCCTGCTGGGCAAACGCGAGCGTGAACTAACCATGGTGTTTGAGTCATTCGGCTTCAAACACGGCATTCCGATCGACGCCGATTATGTCTTCGATGTGCGCTTCCTGCCGAATCCGCACTGGGATCCCAAACTGCGTCCGATGACCGGCCTGGATCGTCCGGTTGCCGCCTTCCTCGATCGCCACACCGAAGTGCACAACTTTATCTATCAAACGCGCAGCTATCTGGAACTTTGGCTGCCGATGCTGGAAACCAATAACCGCAGCTATCTCACCGTCGCCATCGGCTGTACTGGCGGGAAGCATCGTTCAGTGTATATCGCTGAACAACTGGCGGATTATTTCCGTTCACGCGGTAAAAACGTGCAGTCTCGTCATCGCACTCTGGAAAAACGCAAATCATGACCGTGAAGCAAACCGTTGAGATTCGTAACAAGCTGGGCATGCACGCGCGCCCGGCAATGAAGCTGTTCGAACTGGTGCAGAGTTTTGATGCTGAAGTATTGCTGCGTAATGAATCGGGCACCGAAGCCGAAGCCAGCAGCGTGATTGCGCTGCTGATGCTCGACTCCGCGAAAGGCGGCCATATTGAGATTGAAGCCAGCGGCCCGCAGGAAGAGCAGGCGCTGGCAGCGGTAATCGAACTGTTTGAAGCGGGCTTTGACGAAGATTAAACCATTCAGTGCAGCTTGTAGCGGTTAAGGAAACCTTCGCCGCCCAACTGGCGCATCTGTCGCATAATCCACTGCTGGCGCTGGCGCGTGTAGCCTGAAGGCGCATCAGCGCGGAAACGAATCGGATTGGGCAAAACCGCTGCCAGTAACGCCGCTTCAGACATCGTCAGGCGACTGGCAGGTTTATGGAAATAGCGCTGTGAAGCCTCTTCCACGCCAAACACGCCGTCGCCAAATTCTGCGATGTTGAGATAAACCGTCAGGATACGCCGCTTAGTCCACACGGTTTCGATTCCCACCGTTAATCCTGCTTCCAGCCCTTTACGCAACCAGCTGCGACCATCCCACAGAAACAGGTTTTTCGCCGTCTGCTGCGAAAGGGTTGAGGCGCCGCGCATGCGTTCATTGCCATCGTTATCCAGCACTGACTGGATGGCATCGACATCAAAGCCCCAATGCTCGGGAAACTTTTGATCTTCAGAAGCAATAACCGCTAATGCCATCCACGGCGAGATTTCGTCCATGCCGACCCAATCCGAGTGCGCCACATAATCAAATCGCCCGGTAAACCAGGCGCCGATTTGCCGTTCCACCATCACCGCCGAGAACGGTACAGGTAAAAAAGCAAACAGCAAAATGCCTGCTAACCAGATGCCAAGCCAGGCCAGCAGCACTTTAGCAATCAGCACTTTAATACGTTTTCCCAGTATCCCTTTACTCTTGCTCATGCAATTTTCTCTTACCTGTTCCCTGTATTAATCAATCACCCAAGTCACGATAGCTAATACCAACGATTAAGCACTAAATTTTATCCTCATACTGGTAAAGACGTCTGGAAAATTGTTGCCATCGTAATCAGTGTTCCTCTATTAGAGCCAATCACATCAAGCACTTCCGCCAAAAAGGAATCGGTTCCATAACGATAAATAGATCAAATGCTGCATGCATGAACACTTAACTGAATGTGATATCGCTCACGTAAATGCTTTCATGATACTTAACTATCACTTTTACTGTTGTTCGAACATGTTCATTGATAACAGAGACCATTCTGAAAAATGCCACCAATTCTGTACGATCCTGCACGCATTCGACCTCAAAGATGGTAAAGCGATTTACCGCACGTTTGGTTTACATTATTCAATAAACTATAAACTGGAACTTTCCGTTTAAGGTTTCCAAAACGTTTTGGATAAGCCGCCGAAAAATCTGTTTTTATCCATCAATATCAGAGCGTTAATCTTACTTAACCTCGATTTTTTGCCAGAATCAGATTTTCCATGCTTCTGCCCGGCTTTTCCTGCGGGTCACTGAAGCAAAACCAGGCAAAAAGCAGAACATTTGGTCAAAAAAGGTGCAATATGGCAAAGAAATTAATTCCTTGCTTGACTGTGTCAGCAAATTAATGTTTTCTGTATTTAATCGCTGCTCAACATCACACAATTTAATGAATCTTGTCGCAAGCATTGGCGAATTTGTTAAGGTGATTTTGAAGCGTTAACCAATACCGAACTGTTGCTTTCTTATTCGATTTCTAATAATAGCAGCAGTACCCATTTCCCTGGTGTTGGCGCAGTATTCGCGCACCCCAGTTTCGACTGGGGTCATTTTTTTCTAACGTCCTGTAATTTTTCCCGCTCTGCTACCCATTCACGTAACACGTTCACGTCTTTGAGCCATTCCTGTTTTAATTCGTCGACCCACTCTTGCACGTTGTCCCACCACGCTGGCAATTCTGGCGACTGAATCTGCTTCGCTAACTGCTGTAAATGCAGCAAGCCAACCGAACCTGCTGCACCTTTAATCTTGTGCCCTTCTTCAGCTATGCCTTTTTGATCGCGCGCCATCATGTTGGAATCCAGCACGTCGAGGTAACCTGGCATCATCTGCTCAAACATAGTGAGGCTTTGGGTAATCAATCCTGGGCCAACCAGCTCAATGTATTGCTCCAGCATCGCCACATCTAACAGCGTGCGTGACTGCGCGTCTGATGACTCGACGGCTATCTCTTCCTGCTCAGGCTGATAATCCCAGAACTTCTTGATCACCGCCGTCAGCGCTGGCACGGCAAGCGGTTTGCTCAACACATCATCCATGCCGGCATCGAGATACTCTTTTTTGTCTTTCAGCACGTTGGCGGTCAATGCCACCAGCGGCGGCAGCGCCACATCGGCATAACGCTGATGGATGGCACGCGACACGTCGAGGCCGGTCATATCAGGTAGCTGAATATCGAGCAGCACCAGATCGAACTCCTGCGGATCAAACATCGCCAGCGCGTCCGTTCCGGTCATCGCGACGTCGACGCTGCAGCCCAGCTTCTCCAGCACCGAACGCGCCACAATGACGTTGAGCTCGATATCTTCCACCAGCAACACGTGCAGCGCCGGCAACGGCATGCTGTCATCCAGATTGTCGTCTTCTACTTCCTCAGCGACGCGTGGCGCGTTGATCTCGACGGTAAAGCAGGAACCCTGCCCCGCGACGCTACTGACGCTGATATCGCCGCCCATCGCCTGTGCCAGACGACGCGAAACCGCTAAACCGATGCCGGTACCCGTCGCCGGTTTGCCGCCATGTTGATCTTTCACCTGGTAATACATCGCGAAGATCTTATCCTGCTCTTCCTGCGGAATGCCCATGCCGGAATCCTGCACTTCAAAGTGCAGCGTTTCATCCTGACGATAGGCGACACGCACCACAATCTCGCCCTGCTGGGTAAATTTCACGGCATTGCCAATCAGGTTCCATAGAATCTGACGCAAGCGCGTGCCATCCGCCGAGATTTTATGCGGCAGCGGCAGCTCTGGCGCCATAACGAACTTCAGCCCTTTTGGCTGCGCCAGCAGACCAGAGAGATTTTCCAGATCGGCGAGGAAGCCGGTGAAATCCAGCGGCTGATTATCCAGCTGCACTTTGCGGCGCTCGATTTTGTCCACTTCGATCACATCATTGAAGATGTTGCCCAGCGTGATGGCTGAAACGTGAATGGTTTTGAGGTACTTGAGTTGCTCCTGATTGAGATCGGTATCCAGCAGGATGCGGCTCAGCCCAACGATGCCATTCAGCGGCGTACGTAGCTCGTGGCTGATAGTAGAAATAAAGGTGGTCTTCTCACGGCTGGCGTTCTCCAGCGCGTCCTGATAGCGCTTACGCTCGGTAATATCGCGGCCAAAGCCCATCAGGCCACTGCGTTTACCCACGCGGTCGTAGTAGGGCACTTTACGGATCTCGAAACAGGCTTTGCGCCCGTCGGGATATTGCAGCCACTGCTCGTACGTCAGCGATACATTGTGGCGGAAGACCTTCTCATCGGTTTCCAGCACTTTGGTGGCGGCTTCGTCATCGTAGATATCGCGCGGAGTCAGGCCAATCAACTGCTTTTCGCTCATGCCGGTTAGCAGTTCCATGGCGCGGTTACAGCCGGAGAACTGCTTATCAATGTTGCGGTAGAACACCAAATCCGGTGACGCATCAAGGAAGGAGCGCAGGAAGGAGGATTGCTGTTCCAGCTCGATTTGCGCCTGCTCGCGCCGTGCCATCTCTTCGCGCAGCTTATCCATCACCTGCTCACGCGCCTGTTCGGCTTTAATACGATCGTTAATTTCCTGATTAAGCTGGGTGATGGTCTCTTTCATCTGCTGGTTAAGCTCGAGATCGCGCGTGCGCATCTCTTCCAGCTTATCCACCAGTTTTGACAGGCGTTGGCGTGACTCTTCCAGCTGATCGACCACCACCGAGAGGAAATAGACTGCCCAGGGCGTAATTAACAGACCGAAGAAGATGGAGCGGACAACGTCGATGCTTTCCACATGTCCGTGCAACACCATGGTGACGGCCATCTGCACCACCATCGCCAACACCACCAGCGCCGAGGCTAACAACAGCGAAAAGCGTACCAGGCCGAGTTTGACCATCAAATCAACGTAGTACTGCGCTAAAAGACGAATCTGTTTCATTACGAGCTCCCTGAACGAAATCTGGCTCATGATAGCGTAATTATCGCTGCGCTGCCCCGCTTCACCCTGCCATATCACGCGGGTTATGCCCTGTAATGGTGCATCGCAGCGCGATTTCGCCGACGTTCCCTTCTATATGCGCAAAGCGCTTGACTAATTCTGCCAACTGAATAATCTGGAGGGCCGCGCTTTTGCGGGCCTTATCTCAACATCCTGTGCTAATCAGCACCCTGGCAGCCATTTGCCCTGATGGTTGCACCTCTTTATTGCATACCCATTCAACTTAAGTGATTTTTTAAGCACACCTCGCGTGATTAATTTTACTAATGGCAGCCCCATTTTGATTCAAATATGACGCCATAAGAAAAACAGATACATGCTGTGTATCAACTGCCCCCAACAGAATTAAATGCTGTTATAACCCTTCATGCCAGCATTGTTTGGATATCAGAGGGCTGGGTCACAGTGAGACGGCTCACACTTCCTGGGGGAATACGCAGCGGGAGATTGACATAAATTTACGCAATAAAACCTTAATAATCATTTAATTAAGTGACAAAAAAGCCAATTACCCGCAACAAAGCTGGCTATTTGACCTGAGTTCGCTTTCCCGATAAGTTGGAATTCCACTGGAAGCTTTCCTGGTGGGCCTGTGTCTCGGCATATCTATGCAGCAAGAAGCCTCCCTCTGGATGCAAGCTATCTCCCGAAAGAGACCGGAATAAAAAGAGCAGCTCATTAAGGACGTGACAACAGTGTCTTGAGAGCCCTTGCTCGGTGCTGCGACGCCCGCTCTTTACTGAGCGGCACAAGAATTGATACCGCCGCGTTGGCTTTAAATGCCACGCTGCGGTACGCGAAATAATGCAGGTAATGTCAAAAGAAGTTTAAGGAGACTCTCAATGTCCACGCAAAAACCGAATCCCTATGGTTTGTATGACCCATCAGCCGGAAGTGATAGCTGTGGTGTAGGTTTCATTACCCGTAAGGACGGCGAGCAGACGCATGAGATTCTGCGCATGGCCCATAGCGCGCTGTGCACGGTACCGCACCGTGGCGGCATGTCTGCCGAAGGCGTGGGCGATGGCGCGGGTGTAAACGTCGATCTCTCCCTGAACTTCTTCCGCAAGGTTACCGGTCTGGCGCTGGAAGCCGGCCGTTTCGGCGTCGGTAACTTCTTTGTGCCAAAAGATGCAGAACTGCGTGCCAACGCTGAGCGTTTGGTTGAAGAAACGCTGGCGGCGCATAACTTCCCGGTATTAGTAAAACGCGATATGCCGCTCGATGGCAGCGTGACGCGCCCGGCCGCCTTGCAATTCCAGCTGCCGATTGTGCAGTGGATTTTTGCCGCGCCGCAGGAAGTGACTGAACAACTCGAATTCGAGCGCCAGATTTATCGCGCGCTGCTGGATATCGAAGCACGCGCCTTTACCGAAAGCGAATTCGGCGGCCTCTATCCGCTGTCGCTCTCTTCGCGCACGCAGGTATTTAAAGCACGCCTGAACTCCAACGAAGTGATCCCATACTTCAAAGATTTGACCGATGCAGACCATCAGGTGCGCGGGCTGTTCTTCCACACCCGCTTCTCGACTAACACCGATCCGCACACCACCATGGCGCAGCCGTTCCGTTTAATGGCGCACAACGGCGAGCTGAACACCGATCGTAAAAACCGCATCGCTGAAGCGGCACTGATGCTGGCGCGCGGTAAAAAAATCGTGCGTCCAAAAGGTCAGTCAGACAGCTCACGTCTCGACCAGAGCATCCATAGCCGCTTGATGGAAGATAATCTCGACCTGATCAACGCCGTGGTTTCGATGATGCCGCCGGCGTGGGAGAACGATACGTCACTCTCAAACGAAGTGCGCG
>NZ_DAMBSA010000006.1:15628-32095 GCF_032054795.1 Pantoea sp. CTOTU49201 | reverse complement strand
TCTTAACCGCGTCCTGCGTCCGCGTCTCAAGCTGCACTGATGATTTTCGGGCGGTGAATGCCGCCCTACGCCACACCAGCTGCCGTAACCCGCTGAAAACTGCACGTTCAGCTTAAGGTTACGGCACTATTTCACCCGCTCTCAGAACTCTCCTAAAAGCTGGCCCTGATGGGTTTCCGCTGCGTTTCCTCCATTAATCTGATGTTGCAATTACGGTCCATCTGTAAAACTTATTACCAACAAACACGGCGCGGCGCGCACGCCGGTTATGCCTCGGCTACATCAGGATTTCGTAGCGGCAGGAATGCGCGGTAACAACCTTCAGGAGGATATTCCTGTGAATAAATCAATGTTAGCGGGTATCGGTATCGGCGTGGCAGCAGCGTTAGGTGTTGCCGCAGTCGCCAGCATGGATGTTTTCGATCGCGGCCCGCAGTTTGCACAAGTTCTGTCGGCAACGCCGATCAAAGAGAGCATCAAGCAGCCGCGACAGGAGTGTCGCAATGTGACGCTGACCCATCGTCGTGCGGTCCAGGATGAGAATCGCATTGCCGGTTCGGTGCTGGGTGCAGTAGCGGGCGGCGTGTTGGGCCATCAGTTTGGTGGTGGTCGCGGACGCGATGTGGCTACGGTAGCGGGCGCGTTGGCTGGTGGTTACGGTGGTAATCAGGTGCAGGGTGCGCTGCAGGATCGCGACACTTACACCACCAACGAGCAACGTTGCAAAACGGTATACGATAAACAGGAAAAAATGCTGGGTTATGACGTGACCTATAAAATAGGCGACCAGCAGGGCAAAATCCGCATGGAAAATGACCCTGGCACCCGCATTCCGCTGGACCGTAATGGTCAGCTGATCCTGAATTCGAATCAGGCCTAATTGGGCAAAGATGCATCACAGCAGCAGTAACAAAAAAGCGCCGCAAGGCGCTTTTTTCGTATCACACATCATCTCAGCCGTAGGGTCGCCATTCATGGCGACCTTCCGCAACACAACATCAAACCCGATTTTTCGCCAGCTCGCTGATAAAACCCTGCACCCATTCCATACGGATTTTTCGGTCCGCCATGTCGCGGGTGAATTTCAGGCGCGTTGGGCCATCCAGCTTCCACTGCTTAGGATCTTTCTGCAGCAGGCTAATCAGCCAGCCCGGATCAACCTGATTCTGCGGCGCAAACTCAAAGAAACCGCCTTTGTCACTGGCTTCGATCTTACGAATACCCAACTGGCGCGCCACTAAACGCAGCCCGGCGATATCCAGCAGATTGCGTGCGGCATCCGGCAGTTTGCCGAAGCGGTCAATCATCTCGACCTTCAGCTCCGCCAAATCCTGCTCATCCGCCGCGCTGGCCACGCGCTTGTAGAGCGACAAGCGGGTATTCACGTCCGGGATAAAATCATCCGGCAGCAGGGCAGGCATGCGCAGTTCGATCTCGGTTTGATTGCTGGTGAGATCTTCCAGCGACGGCTCGCGGCCCGCCTTCAGCGCATCGACCGCATTCTCCAGCAGCTCCATATATAACGTGAAGCCGATGGTTTCCATCTGGCCGCTCTGATCTTCGCCGAGCAATTCACCCGCGCCGCGAATCTCCAGATCGTGGGTTGCCAGCGCAAAACCGGCGCCAAGATCTTCCAGCGACGCGATAGCTTCCAGACGCTTCTGAGCATCGGTGGTCATCGCTTTTGGATGTGGTGTCAGCAGCCACGCATAGGCCTGATGGTGCGAACGTCCCACGCGGCCACGCAATTGGTGCAGCTGCGCCAGACCAAAGTGGTCGGCGCGTTCAATGATAATGGTGTTGGCGCTGGGTACGTCGATACCAGTTTCGATGATGGTGGTACACACCAGCACGTTAAAGCGCTGATGGTGGAAATCATTCATCACCCGCTCGAGATCGCGTTCGCGCATCTGGCCGTGACCAATGGCAATACGCGCTTCCGGCACCAGATCGGCCAGTCGCTGCGCCGCTTTCTCGATGTTTTCGACGTCATTGTAGAGATAGTAAACCTGGCCGCCGCGCAGTACTTCACGCAGGATCGCCTCGCGCACCACCAGGCTGTCGTACTCACGCACAAAGGTTTTCACCGCCATGCGTCGCGCCGGTGGCGTGGCAATAATCGACAGGTCGCGCATGCCGCTCATTGCCATATTTAGGGTACGCGGAATCGGCGTGGCAGTGAGCGTCAGGATATCGACATCGGCGCGCATCGCCTTGATCCGCTCTTTGTGACGCACGCCAAAGCGGTGCTCTTCATCGACAATCAGCAAGCCAAGATCGTGCCATTTCAGGTCGTTGGATAGCAGCTTGTGCGTGCCAATCAGAATATCGACTTTGCCCTCGCGCGCCTGTTCCAGCACCTGACTCTGCTCTTTGGCGGTGCGGAAGCGCGATAGCATCTCAATGCGCACCGGCCAGTTAGCGAAGCGATCGCGGAAGTTGTCGTAATGCTGCTGCGCCAGCAACGTGGTGGGCACCAGTACCGCGACCTGTTTGGCGTTCTCAACCGCCAGAAACGCGGCGCGCATCGCCACTTCGGTTTTACCAAAGCCGACGTCACCGCACACCAGACGATCCATCGCCAGCGGCTGGCACATGTCGCTCAGCACCGCGTTGATCGCCTGACCTTGATCCGGCGTGGTTTCAAACGGGAAGCCTTCGCAGAACAGCTGATACTGATCGCGATCGTGCTTAAAGGCGAAGCCGGTTTTGGCCGCGCGCTGAGCGTAGATATCCAGCAGCTCCGCCGCTACGTCGCGCACTTTATCGGCGGCTTTCTGTCGCGCGCGCGACCAGGCATCGCTGCCAAGTTTATGCAGCGGCGCATTCTCATCGGCGCCACCGGCATAGCGGCTAATCAGATGCAGCGACGAAACCGGCACATACAGCTTGGCGTCGCCTGCATAGGAGAGCATCAAATATTCCGCCACGATGCCGCCGGCTTCCAGTGTGGTCAGGCCGATATAACGCCCGACGCCGTGCTCCAGATGCACCACCGGCTGGCCGGGATGCAGCTCGGCAAGGTTGCGGATCAGCACATCAGGATTGATGGTGCGGCGATTATCCTGGCGACGACGACTGACGCGCTCGCCAAGCAGATCGCTTTCGCAGATCAATGCCAGCTGGCGTTGCGTATCGATAAAGCCGCGCTCGCTGGCGCCAATCATCAGGCTATGCGGCTGATTGGCGGCCTGATCAAAATGATCGATAGCATGCGGACGCAGTTTGATGCGCGTCAGCAGCTCTTGCAGGCTTTCGCGGCGACCTTCACTCTCTACCGAGAAGACCACCTGACCGCTGAATTGTTCAAGGAACTGACGCAGCAGATCGAGCGGCGCTTTGGCCTGCGCCTGCACGGTTAATTCCGGCAGCGGCTGATAACCCAGATTGGTATTTGCCGCTTTCTCTGACAGCGTCTCGCTGCTTAGCTGCATGCGCGGCCAGGCTTTCAGTTCGCTCATTAGCGTGTCGGGACGCAGCCACAGCGTGACTGGCTCCAGCAACGGACGCATTGGATCGATACGGCGATTCTCATAGCGCGCATTGGCATCAAGCCAGAAGCGCTCGGCGCTGGCCAGCAAATCACCGCTGTTGAGCAGCAGCGTGTTGGTGGGCAGATAGCTGAACAGCGTCGGCAATTCCTGCTCAAAGAACAGCGGCTGCCAGTATTCGATACCAGCGGGCAGCGTGCCTTTACTCACCTGTTGATAGACGTGCTCAGGCTCGCGCCGTACGTCAAAGGTTTCGCGCCAGCGGCTGCGGAACAGTTCGATGGCGGCTTTATCCGTGGGGAATTCATGTGCCGGCAGCAGGTTAATCGCGTTGACCGCTTCCAGCGTGCGCTGGGTATCGACATCAAACAGGCGCAGGCTGTCGATCTCGTCATCAAAGAAGTCGATGCGATAAGGTTGATCGCTGCCCATCGGGAACAGATCGAGCAGCGCACCACGCGTGGCGTATTCGCCGTGCTCCATCACCTGATCGACATGGCGATAACCAGCCTGCTCCAGCTGATCGCGCAGCGCATCGCGCGACAGCTTTTGCCCTTGCTGCATCACCAGCGCATGGCCGTGCAGGAAGCTGTGCGGACAAACGCGCTGCATCAGCGTGTTGACCGGCATAATCAGCATACCGCGCGTTAAGTTGGGCAGCTGATACAGCGTGGAGAGGCGAGCAGAGATAATGTCCTGATGCGGCGAGAAACTGTCGTAGGGCAGGGTTTCCCAGTCAGCGAGGTTAGTGACCGGCAGATCGGTGAACTGGCGTATCTCCTCCTGCAGACGCAAGGCAGATTGCATATCCGGGGTAATCATCAACACCGGACCGCTGTGGCGTTCGGTGATGCTGGCACACTCAAGCGCTTGCGCGGCGCCGACGAGCTGGCCGAGCTGGCGATGGTCGCCGGCTTTGACTGGCAGGGTATAACGACTCTGTTCCGACATGGGATCTCGACATTCTCTCCTTGGATTACAGGGCGTCATCATTCCATAATCCGCCCTGAGGATCATCTGTCGTTTCTGAGTTTCTGCCAGGTCGCCATAAATGACGACCCTACAAAACCCCCACGAATCACTTACTCGATTGCTGTGTGTAGTGCATACGTGGGCGATCGACATTGGCCCATGACAGCTCTTTCTCCAGATGGTAGCTGTGATTGCCGTCGTCCCACTTCACGTAATAGCCGGTTGGCGCATCTCCCTGTTCAAAAACGTTAACGATCTCGCCTTTAATTTCACCCGATTTGTGTTTCACGATACTGCTTTTGGGGAATTTGAACATGGTGTACTCCTCCTCGCCCTTCATACTTCGCACTGTGGCTGCGTTGGCTGCGCCTGAAAACCTCAGTCACTTACTTCAGTAAGCTCCTGAGGATTTCCACGCTTGCCGCCTTGCCACAGCACGAATTATTTTGGGCTTACTACGGTGCCAACAAGTTTGCCTTTCAATTAAGTCTACGCCAGCCGATGACGAATAAACGTACAAATAACATCATTAATTTGTCGCAAATTTATGCATAAGCGTTGGCTGGTACGGTTTTTGACACAACTTTGCCGCAGACTCAGAGGGTTAGAGGTTTCATAAAGGGGACGCCTCCTTTATCATCCCACTACTTATTTTCAGGCAACTGCCAAGACGGATCTCATGTATCAACCAGTCGCGTTATTCATCGGTTTGCGCTACATGCGTGGACGTGCCTCAGACCGCTTTGGTCGCTTCGTCTCCTGGCTCTCAACTATCGGCATCACGCTTGGCGTGCTGGCGCTGGTCACCGTGTTATCGGTGATGAACGGCTTCGAGCGTGAGCTGGAAGGCAATATCCTCGGCCTGATGCCACAGGCGCTGGTCACCAGCGACAAGGGCAGCATCAATCCGAAAGAATTGCCAGCCGAGGATCTCAAGCTGCAAGGCGTCAAGCGCATCGCTCCGCTCACCACCGCCGATGTGGTGCTGCAGAGCGCGCGTAACGTTTCGGTCGGCGTGATGCTCGGCATAAATCCTGACGAACAGGATCCGCTGACGCCATTCCTCGTCAACACCCAACAAAGCGTGCTGCAAGCGGGCCAGTACAACGTCATCCTCGGTGAGCAACTGGCTGCACAGCTGGGCGTGAAGCGTGGCGATCAGCTGCGTTTGATGGTGCCGTCGGTCAGCCAGTTCACGCCGGTGGGCCGTTTGCCGAGCCAGCGTATTTTCACCGTGGCTGGCACGTATGCAGCCAACAGCGAAGTGGATGGCTATCAGATTCTGGTTAATCAGCAGGATGCTTCACGCGTGATGCGCTATCCGCTCGGTAACATCACCGGCTGGCGTTTGTGGCTGGATAAACCGTTGAGTGTTGATGCGCTCAGCCAGCAGAAACTGCCGGATGGCCTGGCGTGGAAAGACTGGCGCGAACGCAAAGGCGATCTGTTCCAGGCGGTGCGCATGGAGAAAAACATGATGGGGCTGCTGCTGAGCCTGATCATCGCGGTGGCGGCCTTTAATATCATTACCTCGCTCGGCCTGCTGATCATGGAGAAGCAGGGCGAAGTGGCAATCCTGCAAACGCTGGGTTTAACCCGCCGCCAGATTGTCGCGGTGTTTATGGTGCAGGGCGCCAGCGCCGGTATTATTGGCGCGCTGCTGGGCACCGTGCTTGGCGTGCTGCTGGCCAGCCAGCTGAATAATTTGATGCCGGTGATTGGCCTGTTCCTTGATGGCGCGGCGCTGCCGGTCGACATCAACGTGTTGCAGGTGATCACCATCGCGCTGGTCTCAATGGCCGTCGCGCTGCTCTCTACTCTTTATCCGTCGTGGCGCGCTGCCGCCGTCCAACCCGCTGAGGCTTTACGTTATGAGTAATACTCCTTTGTTGCAGTGTCGTGACCTGTGCAAACGCTATCAGGAAGGCAGCGTGCAGACCGATGTGCTGCGCAATGTGGCTTTCAGCCTGCAGCCGGGTGAACTGACGGCGATTGTCGGCAGCTCCGGTTCGGGTAAAAGTACCTTGCTGCATCTGCTCGGCGGCCTGGATGCGCCTACCTCGGGCGATGTGATTTTTGATGGTAAATCGCTGAATGCGATGTCGTCCGCCGCGAAAGCCGAGCTGCGTAACCGCGAGCTGGGCTTTATCTATCAGTTCCACCACTTGCTGCCGGACTTTAGCGCGCTGGAGAACGTAGCGATGCCGCTGCTGATTGGCAAAATCGGCAAAGCGGAAGCGGAGTCACGCGCGCGTGAAATGCTGGCGGCGGTCGGGCTGGAAAAACGTGCTGCGCATCGGCCTTCTGAGCTGTCGGGCGGTGAACGTCAGCGTGTGGCAATTGCCCGCGCGCTGGTGAATCGTCCGCGCCTGGTGATGGCGGATGAACCCACCGGTAACCTCGATGCGCGCAACGCCGATGCAATTTTCGAACTGCTCGGCGAGTTGAACGTCAAGCAGGGCACCGCTTTTCTGGTGGTGACGCACGATCTGCAGCTGGCGAAACGCCTGAGCCGTCAGATGGAGATGCGCGACGGTGAGCTGAGCGACCAACTGACGCTGGGAGTGATCTGATGGCTTCGTCATTATCCCTGCTGCTCGGGCTGCGTTTTAGCCGCGGTCGGCGGCGTGGTGGCATGGTCTCGCTGATCTCCATCATCTCCACCATCGGCATTGCGCTGGGCGTGGCGGTGCTGATCATCGGTCTGAGCGCCATGAACGGCTTTGAGCGTGAGCTCAACAACCGCATTCTGGCGGTGGTACCGCACGGTGAAATCGAGCCGGTGAATCAGCCGTTCCGCAACTGGCAACCGATGATCGCGCCGATTGAGCAGGTTGCTGGCATTGCCGCCGCTGCGCCCTATATCAACTTCACCGGGCTGATTGAGAGCGGCGCGAAGCTGCAGGCGCTGCAGGTGAAAGGCGTTGATCCGCAGCAGGAAGCGCGCCTTAGCGCCTTGCCGAGCTTTGTGGCCGGTGATGCGTGGTCGCAGTTCGCGGCTGGCAAACAGCAGATCATTCTGGGTGGCGGCATCGCCAAATCGCTCAACGTTAAACAGGGTGACTGGATCACCATCATGATCCCGAATAATGATGGCGAGAATAAGCTGCTGCAGCCGAAACGCATTCGTTTGCAGGTCAGCGGCGTGCTGCAACTGAGCGGCATGCTCGATCACAGCCTGGCGCTGGTGCCGCTGGCCGATGCGCAGAAGTATCTGGATATGGGCGACAGCGTCAGCGGTATCGCGCTGAAGATGAATGACCCGTTCCAGGCGCAGAAGCTGGTGCGTGACGCCGGTGAAGTGACGCACTCTTACGTCTATATCAAGAGCTGGATTGGCACTTACGGCTACATGTACCGTGACATCCAGATGATTCGCGCCATTATGTACTTAGCCATGGTGCTGGTGATTGGCGTGGCCTGCTTCAACATCGTTTCGACGCTGGTGATGGCGGTGAAAGACAAAAGCAGCGACATCGCGGTGCTGCGTACGCTGGGTGCCAAAGATGGTTTAATTCGCGCCATCTTTATCTGGTACGGCTTGCTGGCGGGCCTGCTTGGCAGCGTTAGCGGCGTGGTGGTCGGCGTGCTGGTGGCGCTCAACCTCACGCCGGTGATGCGCGTGTTTGAGCACCTGACCGGGCATCAGCTGCTGGCAGGCGATATCTACTTTATCGATTTCCTGCCGTCCGAACTGCACTGGATTGATGTGATTTCGGTGCTGGGCACCGCGATTGTCCTGAGCCTGATTGCCAGCTGGTATCCGGCACGCCGCGCCAGCCGTATCGATCCGGCTCGCGTGCTCAGCGGTCAGTAAAGATAAAACGCAGCCGCCGTGCGGCTGCTATTATCGGGCAGATTAGCCCGAAAAATACCCGACGCGCGGCGATAAACGCCGCAGATAAGGAGCTTTTATGCGCATACCGCGCCGCCGCCTACGACTCGCCCGCGACAAAAAAAACCGCCGCAAGGTGCATCAGCGCTTTCGCCAGCGCATCTTCGAGCGCGATCGCAAAGCTGAACTGGCCGCGCATCCGCAACCGCGCGTGGTGGTGCTGACCGGCGCGGGTATCTCCGCCGAGTCCGGTATTCGCACTTTCCGCGCCGCCGATGGCTTGTGGGAAGAGCACCGCGTGGAAGATGTCGCCACGCCGGAAGGTTTTCAACGCAATCCGGCGCTGGTGCAGGCGTTCTACAATGCGCGCCGTCAGCAGCTACAGCAGTCCGAAATTCAGCCCAACGCCGCGCACAAAGCGCTGGCGGAACTGGAGCAGGTGCTGGGCGATAACTTCCTGCTGGTGACGCAGAATATCGATAACCTGCACGAACGCGCCGGCAGCCAGCGCGTGCTGCATATGCACGGTGAACTATTGAAAGTGCGCTGCGTCAGCAGCGGACAAGTGCTGGACTGGACCGAAGATTTAACCCCGGACGATCGCTGCACCTGCTGCCAGTTCCCGGCCATGCTGCGCCCGCACATCGTGTGGTTTGGTGAAATGCCGCTGGGGATGGAAGAGATTTATCAGGCGATTGAGCAGGCGAATCTGTTTATCGCTATTGGCACGTCGGGCCACGTCTATCCCGCTGCTGGTTTTGTCCACGAGGCGAAACTGCAGGGCGCGCATACCGTGGAGCTGAACCTGGAACCAAGCCAGGTCGGCAATGAGTTTGCCGAGCGTCATTACGGTTTAGCAAGCGAAGTGGTGCCGGAGTTTGTGCATACGTTTTTGCGTGGGTTGTATAAGTAGCGATCGTCGTAGGGTGCGCATTTATGCGCACCTGGCATGCCAGGTCGCCATGAATGGCGACCCTACGAAAGATTAACGTCCCGCCTTCAGCTTCTGGAACAGCGTCTCATACTGCACGCTGGCTTCACCGACATCGTTCTGCCACTCGCCGTTTTTAATCACATCCTCAGCAGGATACAGCGAAGGATCGTTGGTCACTTCCTGTGGCAATAGCTTCTTCGCCGCCAGGTTTGGCGTGGGATAACCAATGGTTTCCGCCACCTGCGCCGCCACGTCGGGACGCAGCAGGAAGTTAATCAGCTTCAGCGCACCTTCACGGTTTTTCGCATTGGCCGGAATCGCCAGGTTATCCATCCAGAAAATCCCGCCTTCCTGCGGCCAGATAATCTGCAGCGGGGTGCCCGCCTGGCGCGCAACGTAGGCAGAACCGTTCCAGATCATCCCTACGTTCACTTCGCCTTCCATAAACGGGTTGCCCGGATTATCGGAGTTAAACGCCAGCACGTTCGGCATCAGCTTTTTCAACTCTTCATAAGCAGCTTCGATCTGTTTAGGATCGCGTGTGTTGCCCGAATAGCCCAGCTTGCGCAGCGCCATCTGGAACACTTCACGCGCGTCGTCGGTCAGCAGCAGGCTCTGCTTATACTCCGGCTTCCACAAATCGGCCCAGCGGGTAATGCTTTTGGCATCCACTTCATCGGTGTTGATGCCAATGGCGGTCGCGCCCCAGATATACGGAATCGAATAATCGTTATTAGGATCGAACGGCTTATTCAGCAGGTTAGGATCGAGATTTTTAAAGTTGCTGAGCTGGGATTTATCGATCTTTTGCAGCATGCCTTCATTACGCATCTTGGCGACGAAGTAGGTTGAAGGCACCACCAAATCGTAAGCGCCATCTTTCCAGGTCTTCAGTTTGGCATACATGCTTTCATTGGATTCGTAGGTGGAATAAATCACCTTGATGCCGGTCTCTTTAGTGAACTGCTCCAGCAGTCCCGGCGGCACGTATTCGGTCCAGTTATAGAAGTAGAGCGTTTTGCCGGCATCCGCCTGCGCGCTCTGCATGCCCAATGCCAGCGCCCCAGCCGCCAGCCAATGAGACCACTTTTTCATCGATTATCCTCTATTTGGTTTTATCACGGAGCAACAGCTGACTGAGCGCCACCAACAGCAGCGACAGCAGCAGCAAAATTGTCGCCAGCGCGTTCACTTCCGGTGACACGCCAACTTTAACCATCGAGTAGATTTTTAACGGCAAAATTTCGAAGCTCGGGCCGGTGACGAACGACGATACCACGACATCGTCCATCGACAGCGTAAAGCTGAGCAGCCAACCCGCTGCGACCGCCGGTAGCGCCAGCGGCAGCAGAATTTTGCGCAAAATGGTGACTTCGCTGGCACCAAGATCTTTGGCGGCTTCCAGCATGCGCACATCAAACCCTTTCAGGCGCGAATAGACGGTGATCACCACAAACGGCAGGCAGAAGGTGATGTGCGAGAACAGCAGCGACCAGAAGCCCAGCGAAATGCCCAGCAGCATAAACAGCACTAGCAGCGAAATCGCCATCACGATATCCGGCGACATCATCACCACGAACAGCATGCCGCTGACGAATGGCTTACCACGGAAGCGATAGCGATAGAGCGCGACGGCGGTCAGCGAGCCGATAATTGTGGCGCAGCTGGCGGAGAGCACGCCCATCAACAATGAATGTTGTGCCGCCTGAATCAGGCTGTCGTTGTTCATCAGCAGGCGATACCACTGCGTGCTGAAGCCCTGCCAGTTAATGCCGAAACGCGAACTGTTGAAGGAGTTGACGATCAGAATTATGATCGGGATATAAAACCAGGCGTAAATCACGGCCATGAAGCCGCCACGTAACCAGCGCGCCATCATTGCAGTTCCACCTTGCTGTTCAGCATACGCGCTGCGCGCCAGTAAGCCAGCAGCATCAATCCCATCAGCAGCGTCATCACAATGCTGGTGGCGGCACCGAATGGCCAGTCGCGGATATTCAGGAACTGACTCTTGATTACGTTGCCAATTAACAGGTTTTTCGCGCCGCCCAGTAAATCTGCCACAAAGAACAAGCCCATCGCCGGGATAAACACCAGCAGGCAACCAGCAACAATGCCCGGCATGGTCAGCGGTAGAATGATGCGTAAGAAGGTTTTCAGTTTATTCGCGCCGAGATCGCGCGCCGCCTCGAGGCAGGATTTATCCAGCTTTTCCAGGCTGGAGTAGAGCGGCAGCACCATAAACGGTAGCAGAATGTAGATCAGTCCCAGAATCACCGCTTCTGAGGTGTACATGATGCGAAACGGTTTATCGATCACCCCGAGCCACAGCAACAACTCATTCAGCCAGCCGCGCGTGCTGAGGAAGATTTTCAGGCCGTAGATGCGGATCAGCGAGTTAGTCCAGAACGGCACAATCAGCAGGAATAGCATCAGCGGACGCAGGCGCGCCGGCAGTTTCGTCAGACACCAGGCAAACGGATAACCGAGCAGCAGGCAGCACAGCGTGGCGATAAACGCCATATTCAGCGAGTGCAGCAGCACGTCGGCGTAAAGTGGATCGAGCAGTCGCGTGTAGTTATTGAGGGTGAAGGCCATACTGACAAAATGCGCATCGTCGCGCGTCAGGAAGCTGGTGGCGAAGATCATCAGGTTGGGCAGCAGCACAAACAGCGTTAGCCAGCTGACGATTAGCGCGACAATCACTTTCTGCAAGCGGTTACGCATCAACTTCATACGGCAGCACCACCTCCCAGTTTGGCACCCAGCTGACCGCCATTTTCTGATTCAGCGAGTGATCAACATCGGGATCGTCTTCGTTGAAGAACTCGCTTACCGTCAGCAGCTTGCCGTTTTCCAGCTCAACGGTGGATTCCAGCGTCATGCCTTTATAGTTGCGCTCGCGCACGTAGCCGATAAGGTTGTCGCTGCGGCTGTCGTGATCGATCTCTTCGACGCGCAGATCTTCCGGGCGCAGCAGCACATGCAGCTTATCGCCTGCGCTGACCGGGAAATCACACTGCAGCTCACATTCACGGCCTTCCACTCGCGCGCGGATAGTGGGCGCATGATCGCTGTTCAATACCTCGGCATCGAACACATTTATCTCGCCGATAAAGCGCGCCACAAACAGGTTGGCGGGCTCTTCATAAATCTCGCGCGGCGTGCCGTCCTGTTCGATGCGGCCATCCCGCATCACCACGATACGATCGGACATGGTCAGCGCCTCTTCCTGATCGTGCGTCACAAACACAAAGGTGATGCCAAGCTTACGCTGTAGCGCTTTGAGCTCGTTTTGCATCTGGCGCCGCAGCTTGTAATCCAGCGCCGACAGCGACTCGTCCAGCAGCAGTACTTTCGGGCGATTGACCACCGCGCGCGCAATCGCCACGCGCTGCTGCTGACCGCCCGAAAGCTGATGCGGGCGGCGATCGGCAAAACTCTCCAGCTGCACCATCGACAGCGCATCGTTAACGCGCGTGGTGATCTCTGCTGCCGGGGTTTTCTGCATGCGCAGGCCAAAGGCGACGTTCTCAAACACCGACATGTGCGGGAACAGCGCGTAGCTCTGAAACACGGTGTTGATGTGGCGATGCTCGGCGGGCAGATCGGTGATGTCATTATCATCAAGAATGATGTGGCCGCGATCGGCATCTTCCAGCCCGGCAATTAGTCGCAATATGGTGGTTTTTCCGCAGCCGGAAGGGCCAAGCAGCGTGATGAACTCGCCGTGACGAATGGTCAGGTCAAAGTCAGAGATGATGCTTTTGCCATCGAATGCTTTACTGATGCCAGAAAGCGTAACCAGCGCAGGCGCGCGTGTTTGCGTCATTTTAGTCACTCAGTCTGATGGTGAATCAGGTTACAGCATAGCCGCTGGTGGCCGCTTGCTGTGATGAAGGGCGCGATGATACCGCAAAAATGTGTCAATGCCATGTTTTGCCACGGATTTACCTTGAAAACTCTGAAAAATGCCGGAGTATGCGTAACGGATAAGTCGGACAGGCGATAGTGAGCGAATTTTCAGCGCAATTCACGTTGAGAGAGCTAACCTGAAGGATAATGATTTGACGCAACATGGTGTCGTTTGGCCACTATGATAATGACGCAGGTTCTTTAGAGGGATGACAGATGGATCAATTACTTGAGCGTTTTCTCAGTTATGTCGCAGTAGAAACTCAGTCAAAACCTCAGGCACGACAGGTGCCAAGCAGCGAAGGGCAGTGGACGCTGGCGCGTCAATTACAGGAAGAACTCATCGCGCTGGGTTTTGTTGATGTCTCTCTGAGCGACCATTGCTGTGTGATGGGCACTTTACCGGCTAACGTCGATTGGGCCACACCAGTGATCGGCTTTATTTCGCATATGGATACCTCACCGGATTTCACCGCTAAAAACGTCAATCCGCAGATTATTGAAAATTATCGTGGTGGCGATATCGCGCTCGGCAACGGCGATGAAATTTTGTCGCCGGTGATGTTCCCGATCCTGCATAAGCTGATTGGCCATACGCTGATCACCACCGATGGTAAAACCCTGCTCGGCGCAGATGACAAAGCCGGTATCGCCGAGATCATGACCGCGATGGCGCGTCTGGCAAAAAGTGATACGCCACACGGCGCGATTCGCGTGGCCTTCACGCCGGATGAAGAGATTGGTCGTGGCGCGTCGCACTTCGACGTTGAAGGTTTTGCCGCCGATTGGGCGTATACCGTGGATGGCAGCGATCTTGGCGAGTTCGAGTTCGAAAACTTCAACGCCGCCACCGCAATGGTCAAAATCACCGGCAACAACGTGCATCCAGGCAGCGCCAAAAATGTGATGGTCAATGCATTGGATCTGGCGATGCGCTTCCACGCGGAATTGCCGGCCAAAGAGAAGCCGCAGTATACCGACGGCTACGAAGGCTTCTTCCATCTGCATACCATCAAAGGCACGGTTGAGCATGCCGAGCTGATGTATCTGATCCGTGATTTTGATGCCGACAGCTATGAACAGCGTAAACAGCTGTTGGAAGAGATTGGCCAGCGCGTTAGCAAAGGGCTGCAAAGCGAGTGTTCGGTGAAGGTGGAGATCAGCGATAGCTATCGCAACATGCGCGAGAAGGTTGAACCGCATCCGCACATTATTGAGTTAGCGCTGCAGGCGATGCGCGATTGTGGCATTGAACCGAACGTCAAACCGATTCGTGGCGGCACCGACGGCTCTGCGCTGTCGTGGAAAGGATTGCCGTGCCCGAATCTGTTCACCGGCGGCTACAACTATCACGGCAAGCACGAGTTCGCCTCACTTAATGTGATGGCGCAGTCGGTGGATGTGATTGTGCGTTTGGCTGAGCTGGCGGGGCAGAAAAAGTAACAGTATCCAGGTGCGCATAAATGCGCACCCTACAACGTTGTAGGGTCGCCATGCATGGCGACCGTAACGCCAGCTTACTCGCCGAAGAACCAATATCCGCTATTCACCAACGCCGCCAGCTGCGCCAGTAGTGAAGGATCGTCCAGCGCATCGACGAAATCTTCCAGCGTCAGCACGTGATTGTGCGCCAATGCCGCCAGCACATGCGGATGGCTGCTGGTGATCGATTCCCCGTTCACAAACACCACATCGCCGATGGTCAATACGCGCAGACCGCCGAGACGCGTCAGCGCATCGCCTTGCTGCAATGCATCGTAAATCTCATCCGGCTGATACGGCGGCTCCGGCGGCGCGACGTCCAGTTCATGACGTGACTGAGAAATAAACTCGCCAAACCACTGATTAAACTGCTCCGGCTGGTTGATCACATCCATCATCACTTTGCGGATGCCTTCCAGTTCAGACGGCAGGATCTGCGATGGGCATTCACGTGATGGCACATCAGGATCGCTGTAGCGATAGCTGCCCAATTCGTTGGCCAGCATGTGATCGGCAAAACCGCTGATCAGCTCGCGACCGTTCGGTGCACGGAAGCCGACCGAATAGTTGATGGCGTTTTCCAGCGAATAGCCTTCATGCGGGAATCCAGGCGGAATATAGAGAATATCGCCGGGCTCCATCTCTTCATCGATGATGGCGTCGAACGGCTCAACCTGCAGCAGATCCGGATGCGGGCAGTGCTGTTTCAACGGCACTTTTTCACCCACGCGCCAGCGACGACGGCCGGTTCCCTGAATGATAAACACATCGTACTGGTCGAAATGCGGGCCCACGCCGCCACCCGGTACAGCAAAGGAGATCATCAGATCGTCAACGCGCCAGTCGGGCAGGAAACGGAATGGGCGCATCAGCGCGGCAGAAGGTTCATGCCAATGGTTGACCGCCTGCACCAGCAGCGACCAGTTGCTCTCACCGAGATGATCGTAGCTTTCAAACGGGCCGTGGCTGACTTGCCATTTGCCTTCGTTATGGCTGACAAGGCGGCTATCCACCTCATTTTCCATCGCCAGACCGGCCAGCTCGTCAGGAGAAATAGGATCGACGAAGTTTTTAAATCCACGTTTAAGCACCACTGGGCGTTTCTGCCAGTAGCGCTGAATAAAGTCGGGCCAGTTGATATCGAGCTGATAGTCCATATGAGGAGTCCGTTTGCTGCAAAGAATGATGGCAAGTATAACAGCCCGCGTCTCTTTCTACTCGCGGTGATGCTCGACTTCCTGGCGCTGGAAAATCACTTCCATGCGCGCGCCACCGAGCGGGCTGGTGGTCGCAATCACCTGACCCGCGTACTGTTCGAGGATGTCGCGCACCACGGCTAAGCCTAATCCCTGGCCTGGACGCAAGGTGTCGGCACGTTGACCGCGCACGAAGATAAGATCGCGTTTGCTTTCCGGAATGCCGGGGCCGTCATCATCGATAAACAGATGCAAGGTGTTGTCGGTTTGGCGTGCGGTGACTTCAATAAATTCGAGGCAATATTTGCAGGCGTTATCGAGTACGTTGCCCAGTACTTCCATAAAGTCATTTTTATCGCCGATAAAGGTCAGTTCCGGCGAGATATCCAGCGTGATCGCCACGCCTTTACGTTGATAGACCTTATTCAATGCCGAACACAGGCTGTCCAGCAGCGCCGAAACCGAATGCAAATCGCGCTGCAGAGGATTGTGATCGGCCTGCATGCTGGCGCGGTGCAGGTAATAACCAATCTGCTGTGAGATGCGGCTGATCTGCTCCAGCATCACCGGTTCGGCCTGCTCAATGGTTAACTCTTTACCATTGCGTAACGATCGCAGCGTACTTTGCAGCACCGCCAGCGG
>NZ_DAMBSA010000006.1:0-15528 GCF_032054795.1 Pantoea sp. CTOTU49201 | reverse complement strand
AACCACGACCACACCACATCGGAATGCTGCAACTCTTGTGGAATCGAATCGACCACCACAATGGTCAGCGCGGGTAAATTGGTGGTGGCATCGTAACGATTGACGGCGACCGAGTGAGTAAAGGTGTCATTGCTGTCGCTATCCAGCGCGTGCAAGCGCTCTTTCGCCTGCGGGTTATTGCCCATCGCCGCCATGCTGGTGCGATTGCTGGTGTCGATTTCATAGAAATCGGGCTTGAGCAGCCATTCACGACGAATCTTTTTGCGGATGTCCGGCACATCGCGCTGCTGCCACAGCAGTTTGCCGTGTTCATCGTAGATAAAGACCAGCGTGGGGAAATTAAGCGTCATGCGCTCGGGCTGGCCGATGGTGAGCTGATTGTCGTGCCACTGTGCCAGCGTGAAGAACAGATTGCTCTCGCCGCGCATCACGCGATAGGTATTTTTATCGAAGCTGACAACGTAGCCGACCACGGCGACCATGCCATAGGAAAGTGACAAAAACAGCACGATCGCCGCGGTCGCCAGCAGAAAACGGGCACGAAGTGAGAAGGGCCGTAAGCGTTGTAACCACGTCATAAATCAGAGATCAAAGCGATAGCCCTGGCCGCGCACGGTGTTGATCACTTCGGTCGGATAGAGTGAGAGAATTTTTTTGCGCAGACGGCCCATCAGCACGTCGATGGTGTGGCTTTCGCGCAGTTCGGCGTCGGGATAGAGCTGCAGCATCAGCGAATCTTTGCTCACCACTTTACCGGCGTTACGAATCAGGGTTTCGACAATGGTGTACTCAAAGGCGGTCAGTTTTACCGGTTCGTCTTGCACCGTCAGTTCACGGCGAGAGAGATCGACCTGGAACGGCGGCATAGAGATAATTTGCGATGCATGACCGCTGTTGCGACGCATCAGCGCCTGCAAACGTGCAGCCACTTCTTCAATGTGGAATGGCTTAGTCACGTAGTCATCGGCACCGGCTTCCAGTGCTTCCACTTTGGCCTGCCAGCCTTCGCGAGCGGTTAATACCAGAATCGGTTGGCGTACAGCATCGGTGCGCCAGCGGCGAATCAGCGACATGCCATCTTCGTCCGGCAAACCGAGATCGACCAGCGCGATGTCAGGCACATGTTCTTGCAGGAAATAATCCGCTTCTTTGGCATCTTCTGCGGCATCGACCTGATGGCCCATGTCACGCAGCTGCACGGCGAGGTGATGGCGCAGCAGCGCATTATCTTCCACAACCAGTACACGCATAGTATTTCCTTAGCTTCGAACGTAGTGATGATGAAGTGAGTATATGCGAGAAGAGCTAAACCGCAGATTAACACCGGGCAATGTTGAAAAACATCAGGTCGCCATAAATGGCGACCCTACAGCGCGGATGTCGTAGGGTGCGCATTTATGCGCACCCAGATAAAGGACGTCTGTTACTGCCGATTACTTCAAATCATCAACCATCTGAATCGCACGGCCGAGGTAGTTGGCTGGCGTCATTTGCTTCAGACGCACTTTCTCCTCTTCCGGCAGTTCGAGGCTATCGATAAAGGTCTGCATGCCGGCGGCATCAACGCGTTTACCGCGCGTCAGCTCTTTCAGCTTCTCATACGGTTTTTCAATGCCGTAACGGCGCATCACGGTTTGGATCGGCTCAGCCAGCACTTCCCAGTTGTGGTCCAGCTCGTCCAGCAGACGATCGCGGTTCACTTCCAGCTTAGAGATGCCTTTCAGCGTGGCCTGATAGGCGATCAACGCATAACCGATGCCCACGCCAAGGTTGCGCAGCACGGTGGAGTCGGTCAGGTCGCGCTGCCAGCGTGAAACCGGCAGTTTGCTCGCCAGATGCTGCATCATCGCATTAGCCAGGCCGAGGTTGCCTTCGGAGTTTTCGAAGTCAATCGGGTTCACTTTGTGCGGCATGGTGGACGAACCGATTTCACCGGCGATGGTTTTCTGCTTGAAGTGATTGAGCGCAACGTAGCCCCAAATATCACGATCAAAGTCGATCAGAATGGTGTTGAAACGCGCGATGCAATCAAACAGTTCAGCGATGTAATCGTGCGGTTCAATCTGCGTGGTGTACGGGTTCCAGGTGATGCCCAGCGAGGTGACAAACTGCTCGCTCAGCTGGTGCCAATCTACTTCCGGATAAGCCGAGATGTGGGCGTTATAGTTGCCGACCGCACCGTTGATTTTACCCAGCACTTCAATCTTGCTCAGCTGACGTAACTGGCGCTCCAGACGATACGCCACGTTCGCCATTTCTTTACCCATGGTTGACGGCGTTGCCGGCTGGCCGTGGGTGCGCGACAGCAGCGGAATGTCGCGGTATTCGTGCGCCAGACCTTTTACAGCATCGATCAGTTTGTTCCAGAACGGCACGATCACATCACGCCGTGCAGTTTCGAGCATCAGCGCGTGCGACAGGTTATTGATATCTTCGGAGGTGCAGGCGAAGTGGATAAATTCAGACACCGCATGCAGCGCAGGGACATCGGCCACTTTCTCTTTCAGGAAATATTCCACGGCTTTGACGTCGTGGTTGGTGGTGCGCTCGATGGTTTTGATACGCGCCGCGTCTTCTTCGCTGAAATTGGCGACAATGGCATCAAGGAAAGCGTTTGCGTCGGCATCAAATGCAGGAACTTCCTTGATCTCTACAGTCGTAGCCAGTTTTTGTAACCAGCGAACCTCAACCTCAACGCGGAATTTCAGCAAACCGAACTCGCTGAAAATGGCGCGCAGTGGGCTGACTTTATCGCCGTAACGACCATCGACAGGTGAAACGGCGGTCAGAGAGGATAATTCCATCAGTGCAACTCCTGAATCGTTTAACAATTATGCCGGGGCGGCGCTTAATACGCCGGGCCCAGGCGGGATAAAATGGTTTTAGCTTCGCTCAGCAAGCGCTGGCGCGAGAACATCAGCTGCAGGCGGCCACCGCCAACCTGCTGCCATAACACCGCAGAGCGAATGCCGGCCAGCAGGGCGGCGCGCACTTTACTCTGCACTTGTGAATTCTGTAATACCTGCGGCGAACCGGTCACCTGAATGCGCGGGCCCAGCGGGCTAATCACATCGACATAAATACCAGCCATCGCGCTGGTGATGGTGTCCGATTCCAGCTCGTAATGCGCCAGCTGACGGTCAAGCTGGCCGATGCGCTGTGCCAGCGTGTTCATCGCAGTTTTATTGCCGTGCAGCTTACGCTCCAGCACCATCATGCTTAAGGTGTAGCGCGTCAGTTCTGCGCTGGCGCCCTGACGATTGCTGCTGTTCAGCACCGCCATTAAGGTCTCTAATCCAACCTTCAAATTGGCTTCGTCGTTGCCAAACACTGCCAGCGTTGAACCGGGATTGAGATCGATCAGGCTGCGCAGCGACACGTTCAGTGCCGCGTTATTGCAATGTCCCTGCTGCGCGAGCTGTTGCACCACATGGGCGGCCTGACATACGCCCGCCAGCGCCAGTGTAATCTCATAATAGTTCTTAGCCACGCTTAACTCCTGTCATCGCGTCGGGCAGCGCCGACCTTAGGCTTCTGCCAGAGGCAGGCGTTGTTCGATAATGCCGCCGCCGAGGCACACTTCTCCGAGATAAAACACGGCAGATTGGCCTGGCGTGACGGCCGCAACCGGCTCGTCAAAACGGACTTCAATACGGTCGTCGCCGTGCGGAATGATTTCACACGGAATGTCGGTCTGGCGATAGCGGGTTTTCACCGTGCAGCGCAGCGGGGCGGTAATCGGCTGGCGATCGACCCAATGCAGCTGTTGGGCAATCAACCCCACAGACATCAGGCGCGGATGCTCGCCGCCTTGCGCCACGATTAGACGATTGCGCGCCACATCTTTGTCGACCACATACCAGGGATCGTCGTTGCTCTCTTTACGACCGCCAATGCCCAGGCCTTTACGCTGGCCGAGCGTGTGGTACATCAAGCCCTGATGTTCACCGACGATTTCGCCGTCAACGGTTTCGATTTCGCCCGGCTGAGCAGGCAGATAGCGGCCAAGGAAGTCGCGGAACTTGCGCTCGCCGATAAAGCAGATGCCGGTGGAATCTTTCTTCTTCGCGGTGATCAGATCCAGCTGCTCAGCGATGCGGCGTACTTCCGGCTTATCCAGTTCGCCAACCGGGAACAGGCTTTGCGCGATCTGCTGGTGGCTGAGCGTGTAGAGGAAATAGCTCTGATCTTTGTTGCCGTCGAGTCCGCGCAGCAGGCGGCTTTGACCGTCAACATCCTGACGGCGCACGTAGTGGCCGGTGGCGATGAAATCTGCACCGAGATCATCCGCCGCGAACTCAAGGAAGGCTTTGAATTTGATCTCTTTGTTGCACAGGATGTCGGGATTCGGCGTGCGGCCCGCTTTGTACTCTTCCAGGAAGTGTTCGAACACGTTATCCCAGTACTCTGCGGCGAAGTTGATTTTGTGCAGTTTGATGCCGAGTTTGTCACACACGGCTTGTGCGTCAGCCAGATCATCGGCGGCGGTGCAATACTCCTCGCCATCGTCTTCCTCCCAGTTCTTCATGAACAGGCCTTCAACCTGGTAGCCCTGCTGCTGCAGTAGCCAGGCGGAAACGGAAGAATCGACGCCGCCGGACATTCCGACGATCACTTTTTTCTGGCTGTTGTCAGACATGACGCACTCTTAAATTACGATAAAAACAGGCGGCGCATTCTATCATGCAGAAGCGGGGCGCGCACCCTCATGAAACGGCCACTGGAACGGCGCAACCAGATGCAGCGGATAACGCTCGCCTTGTTGCCACAGCCGCACGCTCTCTGCCACTAGCGGCGAACGCAAGCGATTAGCCGTCAGAATCTGCTCTGGCGGCAGCCACCAGCAGCAATCGATGTCGCGATCGTGCGGCGAGGTTTCGACTTTTTCGGCCAGATCGAGGCCAAACAGGAAACGCACAAAAGGTGTATCGTCCGGGGCAATCCACTGCTGCACGCCGAGGAAATATTCGGGATGGGCGTCGATGCCGGTCTCTTCAAACAGTTCACGCTGCGCGGCTTCGAGCAGGGTTTCATTGGCCTCAAGATGCCCGGCGGGCTGATTCCAGGTAATACGACCGTGCACGCGCTCTTCAACTACCAGCAAATGTCCCTGTGCCTGCACAATGCAGGCGACCGTTACATGAGGTTTAAACATCCTTCCTCCGAAATTGTTAACTAAAAGTTATTAAATGGCTACACTGATATCGCGCCATTCACCCGGGGGCAAATCGCCTAACTGATGTTCGCCCATCGCAAAGCGAATCAGGCGCAATGTCGGAAAACCGATGTGGGCCGTCATGCGCCGTACCTGACGATTTCGGCCCTCAAACAGGGTGATTTTCAGCCAGCTGGTGGGAATTGCTTTGCGCTCGCGAATCGGCGGCTGGCGCGGCCACAGCCACTCTGGCTCGTCCACTAATTCAATGCCTGCGGGCAACGTTGGGCCATCATTGAGCGTCACGCCGTTGCGTAACAGGGATAAATCTGATTCCTGCGGTGCGCCTTCCACCTGCACAAAATAGACCTTTCCGGTGCGCTTGCCAGGCTGCGTCAGCGCGGCTTGCAGCGCGCCATCGTTGGTCAAAACCATCAATCCTTCGCTGTCGCGATCGAGGCGGCCTGCGGCGTAAACGTCGCCTATCGGCACAAAATCTTTCAGCGTGCGGCGTCCGGCTTCGTCACTGAATTGCGGCAAAACATCGAAGGGTTTGTTAAAGAGTATGACGCGTCTTGGGCCTTTCGGACGGGTATCACGGCGCACGGGCTTACGTGCTGGGGCGTTCGCACGCTTATCCTGGTGAATACGTTGAGAAGTTTTTCGCATGGGCTTTGCAGTCAGAATCATTCGGCGCATTATAGCGCGAAACTACGGTGATTGGCGTAGCGGAAATAATCAAGTAGTATTGACCCGCATCTTACAAATCATTAACAAAAAATCGCTCGAAGGAGAGGTTGATGGAAAGCAAAGTAGTTGTTCCGGCGGAAGGTCAAAAAATCACCCTGGCTCAGGGAAAACTTACAGTTCCGAATAACCCGATTATTCCTTACATTGAAGGTGACGGTATCGGTGTTGATGTTTCCCCGGTAATGTTGAAAGTGGTTGATGCCGCTGTGAAGAAAGCCTACAACGGCGAGCGTAAAATTTCCTGGATGGAAATTTATACTGGTGAAAAATCAGTAGAACTTTACGGCCAGGACGTCTGGCTGCCGCAGGAAACCCTCGATTTAATCAAAGAATATCGCGTTGCCATCAAAGGCCCACTGACTACGCCAGTTGGCGGTGGTATTCGTTCTCTGAACGTTGCGCTGCGTCAGGAGCTGGATCTGTACGTGTGTCTGCGTCCGGTTCGCTACTACAAAGGCACCCCAAGCCCAGTTAAACGCCCTGAAGAAACCGATATGGTGATCTTCCGTGAAAACTCAGAAGATATCTATGCCGGTATCGAGTGGAAAGCGGGCACGCCAGAAGCGGATAAAGTGATCAAGTTCCTGCGCGAAGAGATGGGCGTGAAGAAAATTCGCTTCCCTGAGCAGTGCGGTATCGGCGTTAAGCCATGCTCGGAAGAGGGTACCAAACGTCTGGTGCGCGCAGCAGTGGAATACACCATCACCAACGATCGTGATTCTCTGACCCTGGTTCACAAAGGCAATATCATGAAGTTCACCGAAGGTTCTTTCAAAGACTGGGGCTACCAGTTAGTGAAAGAAGAGTTCGGCGGCGAGCTGATCGATGGCGGCCCGTGGATGAAGTTCAAGAACCCGAACACCGGTAAAGAGATCATCGTTAAAGATGTGATCGCGGATGCCTTCCTGCAGCAGATCCTGTTGCGTCCAGCTGAATACGACGTGATCGCCTGTATGAACCTGAACGGTGACTACATCTCTGATGCCCTGGCGGCACAGGTTGGCGGTATCGGTATCGCACCAGGCGCAAACATCGGTGACGAATGTGCTCTGTTCGAAGCGACACACGGTACAGCACCTAAGTATGCAGGTCAGGATAAAGTGAACCCAGGTTCAGTAATCCTGTCGGCAGAAATGATGTTGCGTCACCTGGAATGGTTTGAAGCGGCTGACCTGATCGTTAAAGGTGTTGAAGGCGCAATCGCTAACAAAACCGTGACTTACGATTTCGAACGTCTGATGGACGGCGCTAAACTGCTGAAATGTTCAGAGTTTGGTGACGCGATCATCAACAACATGTAATTTGCCAATTAGGCAGAAAGCATAACGGGAGCCAATGGCTCCCGTTTTTTTGTCTAATAAATGATGGCTTTATTTATCGTCTAGCTGCGGGAACACAATCCTGTGGTTATAAACCAGAATAGTCATCCCATCGAATGTCATAACTTCGTCAGCTGCACCTAACTGTTGGCGAATGGCGTCTACGCGGCGATTGGCTTCACTGCTCTTATCTGCAGTCTCGATGGCAGGAATAGCCACAAACTGACGCTCAGGAGACTGTTGAATAAAATCGGGTTTTAACCAGGAACGCATGTTTTGGACACGTGAACGATTCGACATTATCTGGAAGTTATCCTCCCATCTGACTGAAGTAATATGAATTTCATTTTCGGATAACCAATTCACATTATTAGCCAGTAACCAATAATCACTGTAGCCAAAGGTTAAATTATTCTTCTTAAGAAAATCGATATAAGCCCAGGTTTTCGATTCCTGGTCGGCAAAAGGAGCACTATATTTGTAGTAAGAGTAATAAGACGAACAGATAAATAAGGCGAAAATGCATGCAACCAGAGGGTTACTTTTGAATGAAAAGCGTAGCGTTACTACCATCATCAGGAAAATAAAGGCGTTTACAAAGAAACGAGCGCTGCCTTCATAAGGCATGTCGTAACCGATTATGAAAGATGAAATGATCGCTGAAATACTTAGGAATGAGAAAATAGCAATAAAACGCGATTGAGTTCCTTTTTTCCAGCATACGACTAAAGCATGGATAAATAAAACAGACCAAATGAGTAATGAAACCGCGTAAACAATATTGTTATCGATAAAGAACAAATTGAGACTGCGGCCCATTACATGTATAACCCATTCGAAGTTAATAGGCCATTGCGCTAATGGCACCAACTCGAATCGCTGAATGGGAATGTGTAACCAGCGCGGCACGGCGTGAATCATTGTGAAAATGAAAGTAACCAGATAAATTATACTGGCTTTTTTGGTGATTACTTTCTGCCATGTAAAATAGAAATGCGTCAGCAAAAGCGGAAGGAAATATGTTGCTGCAAACCACGGATCCGAAACAGCAGTAAGCAGAGATAATACACTGTAAAGCAGGCAGATAGAGGTCGATTGCCTTTTAAGATTAAAAAAGCAAAGAGCAAAGATTACAATACCAAAAAAGTTTGTGGAATAGTGTGAAAAAGGATGGGCGATAAAACCATAGATATAACAGTAAGCGGGTAATGAGATAATGAGGATTGGAGCGAATATAAAACTGATTTTTTTATTAGTTGCATTGATAATAACAGCAACAATCAACGGTGTGATGAACACAAAGAACATTGTTGACAAAGTCAGTGCGAAACGCCCATCACTGGAAAGTAAGCTGAAGAAAATAAAGTTTACAGGATAAACGGTAAAGTACCAGTTATCCGGTGTTGGGAACCAATCCTTAAAAACTGAAAATCCTTCAGTTAAAAATCCACGCCATACCAGCGGACTGTTAGCGACATCCGGTTCAAATGGAAAGTAGCGGAAGGTTAAATACCATGAGGCAGCAAAAGTGAATGCAATGAGAAGTAACCATATCATTCGCTTCATAAGTTGTGAGCTTAACATTTCTTAATCCCTTTAGAACTTTTAATTAAATATCGTGGTCTTTTCTTGGTTTCGATATATATTCTGCCGATGTACTCGCCCAATACACCAATGCCAATTAACTGAATTCCACCCAGAAAAAGAATGGATACCAAAATTGAAGGATATCCGGCTACGGAATTACCCCAGATAAGCTTGTCCATAATCATCCATAAGCCGTAAATAAAGGAGATAGCAGCAACAGTGAAACCGATATAGGTCCAAACTCTCAATGGGAAGGTTGAAAAACTCGTGAAACCTTCCAGAGCTAAATTCCACAACTTCCAACCATTAAATTTGCTCTCACCGCTTATGCGTTCGATACGTGAATATTCTACAATCGCGGTATCACCCTCAACCCAGCTCAGGAGGCCTTTCATAAATAAATTTCTTTCTTGCAGTTGCTTGATATTTTCAACTGTCTCACGCGAGAGGAGTCTGAAATCCCCTACATTTTCCTCAATTTTAGGGTGGCTGATTTTATTATGCAGTTTGTAGAACCACTCAGCACTTTTCCGCTTAAAATTACTGTCACTGGTGCGGTCTATGCGTTTTGCGAGAACCACCTGCCATCCTTCCTGCCATTTACTGATAAGCTTTGGAATAACCTCAATAGGATCCTGAAGATCTACATCCATAGGGATTATGGCATCGCCACTGGCATGTTCTAGTCCGGCGAGTAATGCCGGCTCTTTGCCAAAATTACGCGTGAAATTAATCGTTTTTATTGCAGGGTCACTATCGGCGAGGGCATTGATGATTTTTTCCGTTGCATCTTTACTACCATCATTGATAAAGAGAATTTCAATATCAAACTCTGTGAGTTTTTCTTTCACTTCCCGATAGAATATCGGTATGGCGTCTTCCTCATTAAATACAGGCACCACCAGAGAAATTTTCATTTTTTCACCCTAAAAACAATAAAGTTTGAATAGATGAAGCCGAATACCAGGCTTATTATAGAAAATGAAATAAGCGTGATAATCGGATTAATATGTGTGTGATCGGCGAAGCTGCCAATGCCGGCGGCCATCATGCCCATAAAAGCCACAAAGATGATATAGCGAAAAGTTGTCGCTTCAGCTTTAAACGTCCAGCGTGCGTTAGCAAAAAATGAAAATGTTACGGCGACAATGAAAGCCAACAGATTAGCCAGCCATTGGCGGGTATTCAGAGTATACAGGGCTGCAAACACCATCCAATGGATCAAGGTGTTAATGATGCCAACTGATAAAAAACGTGAGAATAATTTCAACATAGTGAAATGTTAGCCATGAGGACATCATTATTTTTAAAATGGCTGGGAATTTTACATGGAGGGATACGATAAATAAAGTTGTAAAATCATCGTTTTCATCGACGTTTTACCTTCGAATGGGAATCGCGCATTAGCAAAAAAATGGGAGCCAATGGCTCCCGTCTTTAAATGCATTAATCGACTTGCTGCTCATTGGATTTTGCCACCTGAGCTCGCTCCTGCGACAGCCGCCAAAAATCGCTGCCACCCGGCTGCTGATACATCCGCAGCGAGAAGTGGCCGACAATCGCGTAAATATACTCAAAAATGGCCGATTGTGAATCCTCATAATCCACCCACAGTACCGACGAAGTGAAGCAATACACCTCCACCGGCAAACCTTCAGGCGAAGGTTTCATGGCGCGTACCACGATATACATATCTTTCTTGATGTCGTCGCGCTGCGATAGCCACGCCGTCAGGTATTTACGAAACACCGTCAGATTGGTGATGCCGTTTTCCGCATACCAGCGCTCGCCCACCGCATTGCTGTCGCGGCCATCCATCAGCGCCGAGAGTTGCTCACTGACACCGCGAATTTGACTCATTTGCTGCACCATATCGTGATCGAGAAAGCGTATCGACATCTGATCGAGATGGAAGCTGCGCATAATGCGGCGCGCGCCGGAGGAGAACATCGCCTGCCAGTTGGTGTAGGTTTCGGTGAGGAAGTTTTTGGTCGGGATGCGCGACAGCGTATTGTCCCAGTTGCGAATGGTGATGGTGTGTAGCGCGATATCGATCACTTCGCCGCTGATGCCGTTATCTGGCATCTCAATCCAGTCGCCGAGTTGCAGCACATCGTTCGATGACACCTGAATATTGGCCACCAGCGACATCAGCGTGTGCTGGAACACCAACATCAACACCGCCGCTACCGCACCCAAACTGGAGATAATAATCACCGGCGATTTATTCGACATTATCGCCAGAATCATGATCGCCGAAATAATATGCACCAGAATCTTGCCGACCTGGATATAACCCTTGATCGAGTGATTCTTACGTTTGGCTTTTTTCGAATAGGAGTTATTAACGATCTCCAGCACTTCGGTAAAGAACAGCGATAAATACACAAAGAACAGGATGCCGCAGATGGTCTTTATCGCGATCAACAGATGTTCCGGTAAATCTGGCATAAATTGCAGCAGATAATAGACCGTGATCACCGGAATAAAGTTAGAGAGCTTCTCTGACAGCCTGACGTCCTTGTCCAGCGGCACCTGATTTTTGTGCGTGCTGAAGAACACCTTCCTGACCACCTTCACGATAAAGAATTTACAGATCAGATGGGCGATCATGCCGGCAAACATCAGTAACACCAAGCTAAACGCGGCCGACAGCACCGTGTTGCCCTCAATAAAACTTTGTATCTTGCTTAAATAATTCATTTCAACCACATGCCGGACAGTGTTGGCGGGAATTCAAACATAAACGCGCCGGAGGCGATATGCGACGCGTGCGCAAAGGCGTTGTTGTGCAGTAACACGTTATGAATGTGATAACGCTTTACGCGCGGCTTCAGCGAGAAAGTGGCTGCGGCTGTTATAGCGCGCATCATTCCCCACGGCCTGATCTATCTTTTCAATCAACAAGTTCGGCATAGTGATGTTGATGCGCTCAGATTTACCCAGATAGCGCGTAATATCGATCTCAACATAAATCCAAATTCCTGTCTGGCTAAAATCGGTGATCCAATTCTGCGAAGGCTCGGGAATGAGCATGCCTTTCTCTGCCATTAATTCAAAATGCGCACTCAGCGCTGACTGGGCATCGTAAAGGGTGTGCTCAGGTGTATCTCCAGCAAAGTAGCAGCCGGTTACGTCAGGGAAGAAACCGCTGGCAGAGCCATCAACATCAATTTCAACAAAGGCGGGATACAACATAATGTTCACCTGTGGCTGAGTTTAGTAGGGCGTAATCGCGCTATTTAAGTTTGGCGTCCTTCAAAATCTGCATCAGCGTGCCTGTTTTTAGGTCCTTTCTCGGGTGCGGAACGGTGATGAGATAACTGAAATCAGGATGGGAGAACTGATGATGACTGCCTTTGATTCTTTCAAGACTCCATCCGGTGTTCACCAGCATTTTAATTAGCTCAGAGCTTTTCATCGCCATCCCTGCCATCAAATTATACACACGATACACACCCATGCAATCGTCCTGCCTTGCTCATGGCATGCTTAACCGCGCTTAAATTAACCTGATGACGCCAGAGTTGCGGCAGCGTTAAAGCGCATTCTGTACAGCGTATTCCCAACACTTTGCGTTGCTTTACAATCCACTTCATAGAAGTTTGAATCAGTTAACATTTACGTGCTGATGGCAGTGTGCATTAAAGACTAAACCGCTATCTTCAGCGCTTACGATTCAGGAGGTGGTATGCAAGGTGTAATCAAGTTCGTCAAAGGCTGGCTGATTTTTTCCCTGTTGTGGGGCATTTTTATGTGGTTTGTTTCGTGGCAGGCGCAGGGCAAAGAGATCGGCATGGTGATCGTGATGAGCTTGTATGCGGGATTAATTTACCAGGCGCTGATGACCATGGTTGCGCGATACAAAGCACGGCGCGCGCAGGTGTAGTTATACACAACTGACGACAGAGCTTTGCGGCACATTGACGCTGATTTGCACTGACTCGGGCAATCTGAGCCGACATATCTCAGCTTGCTGGTAAAAAAACGATGGGAAAGAAGGTTATCGCTGCGTGGTTTTTTCTGCTGCTGTCCGTGGCTGCTTGCGCCCAGCCTTCAGGCGTAATTACGCTCACCATGCAGCACGATCGTCATTTGAAGATGGAAAACAGCACTGCAGATGTGGCTGAAACGCCGGATGAGCATATTCAGGAACGCATTGAGGATGTTGGACATCGCCAATAAATTGGGGCCTTAAGGCCCCATTTACTGATTACTTACGTCCGAGCAGAAAACCGACAATCACACCAATGCTGGCTGCAACTGCCAAGCCGGTCGCGGGATTGTCGCGTACCGATTTCACCACACAATCCGCTGCATCCTGAACCGCATAGCTGGCTTGAGCCGGATAACGACGCGCCGCGCCTTTGGCTTGCTGACGGCGTGAGCCGGTGAATTCGCCAAATTTTTCCTGAACGGCACCTGCCGCTTCATTCAATTTTGCTTCCGCTTTGTCGCTCATAATTACTCCCTGATCGTGGTGAATGTCCTGTAAAGCGTAGTCAGAGAAACTGTATGCAGCAAATGACGCAGCGGTAAAGGTTGTAACAGCAGTTTGCAGTAAGCAAAAATTCTGCGCGCAGCAGAAAGGCGGGAACGCAATAGTCTGAACTTAGGGCTTTCCGCGATAAGCCGGATACCAGCTCACAAGGAAGTGACGCAGATGATCAAAACACCATTCGGCATCGTCAGCTTGCTGGCAGTAATAGCGCAAGGTCACTTTTTCATAACGCATGTGCCGTTGTTGCAGCGGTGACCAACCCCAATCGAGTACGGCGCGCGCGTAGTTGATCAGCGTGCCACTCTGCATGTTATGTTGCTTCTCCTGACGGCTGAGGTAGATTTCAAACGCCTGATCGAGGCTTTGTGTCTCTTCCGTGTTGAAGCTTGCAGTCGTCGGACGAAATGCCACATCGATAAACCCGCACACGCCGTCATCACGCTGCTGCCAGTCGCAGGCCAGCGTCATAAACAAGCCATCCTGCAAATTGACCTCTTCCAGCAGACGTTGCATATTTTCGGAATGTTTACCGGCAGTGATCTCATCAATACGATCGGTTTCCAGCGTGAGGTCGAATCCACAGGGATTTACCGAGCCATCCGCATTGGTGCTGGCAGGGAAGGGGAAATCGATATAACCGTTGTTATCCAGACTCTTTTCCATCATGCAGGTCCGCAGCGTGAGATGGTCAGACAATAAACCATCTCGCACTGCGACGCACGGCTTATGGGCACGTCCAGGTGATCATGGTGTTCTGATAGGGATTGATCAGGCGGAACTGTTTATCCGACAACCGTTGCGCGTAGAAGCCCTCAGCGGTGATGGCCGAAGGCACGTACTGGAAGCGATCGGTAGAGTGCAGCGTACCGCTTTGCACCTTCACGCCATCGCGCGAGACGGCGAAGGCGCTCACCAAATCAAAGATGCGTGCCTGCGTATTGCCCATCGATTGTCCATAAATCGTCGACACTTCGCCCGGACAGTCGACACCTTTCGGTGCGGAACTGCAGCCAGCTAAAACTAAAAGGGTGAGTACAACCGTGATTCGCCACATGAGCACCTGCTTCATTCCCTGGTTTGCAATGGCACGCCAATGCGTACTGATAAGTGGATCATAGCAGGTCTGACGCTGCTTCCCATTTGTCATTTGTATAATCGTTAAGCGGAAGGAATGTAAAGGGGTGACTTTACTAGCAGAGAAACGGTATTCTTGCCAGCGTTGCGCACCAGGTAAGCAAAACAAGGGTAAATTAATGAAAGAAGAAGAAGCGAGTTTAATGATTCTTCAGCACGCGATCGACAAATTAGAAGCCGACAAAAAGAAGCAGGTATTGAACTGCGTAGCGGCCATTCAGGAAGTGATGCAGCGTTTTGAAGCCGAAGAGGCCGGGCTGGCATTGATGTTGGTCGCGGCGCAAGTGGCTGCTGAGTAGTTCCTGCTCCCGCGAAATCTCGCCACGTTTGATGTACCAGGCTTTGCTGCTGTTAGATAACGTTCATGGAATGCAGTAGCAAAGCCAATCACTCCACGAAATCATCATTTAACCTCAGCGGAGAACCCAATGAAGGCGATAGTTATGGCCGTTGGCGTGCTGGCTTGTCAGATTGCGCCCGCCTGGAGCGAAACCGAATATCAAATTACCTGTCCCGGCCGTCCAACCATGACGGTATCGCGTGCTGAGTATGGTTTGAGTACCTTAATGTGGCCGACGCGCCACTTTCAGATCGCTGCCGGTCAGCAGCGCACCAGCCTGAAAGGCGGTGACAAAGTTGCCATCACCCGTTTTCGTAATGGCGATCAGTTAATCGTGAATAAAAATAACGATGAAACCTTCTTCGTCTACGCCAACAGCAACAAGCTGTTGCCATGCAGCCGTACCGATAAGCGCGATGCACAGATTCTGTCGCTGGAACGCTACGACGACAGTGCGCGCCCAAATTCGTGAGTTAATAACCCGGTTTGATCAGCTGCCGTTGGCGCAAATCCAGCGGTGACTGTTCTGCCTCATCGATGGCTGCCAGCCAGCTCTGCAAATTCACTTTGGCCCACGACAGATGTCCGCGCGTGGTGCTCATCAACACCACATCGGGACGCAATGAGCGATAAAGCTCCAGCGACTGCTGCAGTTCGGTGGGATTGCTGTCTGGCATCAGCACGCTGATCCAGCGGTTATAGTCGCGGGTCAACGTATCGCCGACAAACAGATAAGTCTGGC
>NZ_DAMBSA010000005.1:20389-32851 GCF_032054795.1 Pantoea sp. CTOTU49201 | reverse complement strand
CTGATCTCCGGTGAGATTCCCATCCTGCTCGACTACGACTTCAACGCCTATCGCGCCAAATATAAAGATCACGCCAATGTCGCCTTTGTGATTCCGAAAGAGGGCACGGTTACGGTGCCGTACGTCATCAGCCTGGTGAAGAACGCGCCGCACGCAGACAACGGCAAGAAAGTGATCGACTACGTGTTGTCGGATAAAGGGCAGGCGATTTGGGCCAATGCCTTCCTGCGTCCGGTGCGCACCTCGGCGATGTCAGCAGAGGCCAAGAAATTCTTCCTGCCAGACAGCGATTATGCGCGTGCGCAAACCGTGAACTATCAGCAGATGGCCGATGCGCAGAAAGCCTTCTCGGCGAAATACCTGAGCGAGATTCGTTAATGTCGATGGCTGACACCCTGGCGGCCTCGCGCCGTCAGATTCGTACGCAACCGGGCAGCCGCTGGCTGTGGCTGACGCTGCCCGCGCTGCTGTTCTTCTGCGCTTTCTGGCTGCTGCCGTTTGCCCGTTTGCTGCAAATCGGCATGCAGGACGATCGCAGCACCCAGCACAGCGGTTACTGGACGGTGATCACCCAGCCGCACTATCTGCTGAGCCTGCTGAACACCGTGCTGCTGTCGCTGGCGGTTACGCTGGTGACGCTACTGATTGCCGCTATCGTCGGCTGCTTTCTGGCGCGCCAGCGCTTTACCGGGCGCGGCACCTTGCTGGCGTTGCTGACTTTCCCGCTCGCGTTTCCCGGTGTGGTGGTGGGTTTTCTGGTGGTGATGCTGGCCGGACGTCAGGGATTGCTGGCGCAAATCAGCATGAGCCTGGTGCATGAGCGCTGGACGCTGGCCTATTCGCTGGCGGGGCTGTTTATCGGTTACCTCTATTTCTCGCTGCCGCGCGCCATCGTCACGCTGGTGGCGGCCAGTGAAAAACTTGATCGCTCGCTGGAAGAAGCGGCGCGTTCGCTTGGTGCCAGCCAGTGGCGCATCACCTGGGATGTGATTGTGCCCGGCCTGCAACCGGCGCTGCTCTCTACCGGCGCGCTGTGCTTCGCTACCAGCATGGGCGCCTTTGGCACCGCCTTTACGCTCGGCACCGATTTAGCGGTGCTGCCGCTAACCATTTACGGCGAGTTCACCAACTACGCCAACTTTGCCACCGCCGCCGCGCTATCAGTATTGATGGGCGGATTCGCCTGGCTGGCGCTGATGCTGGCGCGCCGTCTGGCGCAGGCTAAGGAAGCGCAATCATGAAACGTCGTGGACTGTTTAGCCTGCAACTGCTGATCACCGCCATCACCGCGCTGTTTATGATCGTGCCGGTGGTGCTGTCGATGCTGGCGGGCGTCACCAATAACTATTTTATCGGCCTGCGCAGCGGCTTCACGCTGAAGTGGGTGGAGCAAGTGTGGCAGATGTACGCTGATACCTTCTGGCTGTCGCTGCTGATCGCGCTGTTCTGCCTGTTGCTCACGCTGGTGATTGGCGTTCCCGCCGCGTGGGGATTGTTGAAAGCGCCGGGCCGCTGGGCGGCACGTATTGAAGAGTGTTTGATGCTGCCGGTGGCGCTGCCCGGTCTGGCGACCGCGCTCGGTATCATTCTGCTCTACGGCCAGTTTTCCGGCCTGCGCGAAAGCTGGCTGTTTATCCTGATTGGTCACGTGCTGTTTACCCTGCCGTTTATGATGCGGCCGGTGCTGGCGGTGATGCAGGCGGTGGATATGCCGCGCCTCGAAGAAGCCTCGGCCAGCCTTGGTGCTAGCTTGTGGCAGCGCTTCTTTACCGTGGTGGTGCCGAACTGCCGCAACGGCATTCTGGCCGGTGCTTTTATGGTGATCACGCTATCGGTGGGCGAATTCAACATCACCTGGATGCTGCACACGCCGCTGACTAAAACCTTGCCGGTTGGTCTTGCCGACAGCTACGCCTCGATGCGGCTGGAAGTGGGCTCCGCCTACACGCTGATTTTCATTCTGATGATTCTGCCGCTGCTGCTGATGCTTAATGCCGTGAATCACTGGCTTAACCGCGCGGTTTCGCGCCAACACAAGGAGGCAGCATGAATCCTGCGGCCGTTACCGTGACGCTGCGCGGCTGCGCACGTCACTTTAATCATCATCAGGCGCTGCAACCGCTCGATCTCACCGTTCATCCCGGCGAAACGGTGGTGCTGCTGGGTCCGTCTGGCTGTGGCAAAACCACCACGCTGCGCATTATCAGTGGGCTGGAGAGCTGCGACGTCGGCGGCGAAGTGTGGTTTGACGATCGGAACGTTACCGCGTTGCCGATTGAAAAACGCAACGTCGGTATGGTGTTCCAGAACTACGCGCTGTTCCCGAATCTCAATGTGGCCGAGAACGTGGCGTATGGCCTGAAAGTGCAGGGCGTGGCGCGTGCCGAACGCGAAGCGCGCGTGCAGGAGATGCTGGCGCTGGTGGATCTCACCGCGCTGGCGCAGCGCAGCATCGACAAACTCTCCGGCGGGCAGAAGCAGCGTGTGGCGCTGGCGCGTGCATTAGCCGCGCGGCCTAAAGTGCTGCTGTTTGATGAGCCGCTGGCGGCATTGGATGCGCGCCTGCGCGATCGTCTGCGTCTGGAGATCGGCGCGCTGCTGAAGAAGCTGGCAATCACCGCCGTTTACGTGACGCACGATCAGCAGGAAGCGATGGCGCTCGGCGACCGTATTGCGGTGATGGAGCAGGGACGTTTGGTGCAAATCGATACGCCGCAGAACATCTATCAGCATCCGGCATCAAAATTTGTCGCCGATTTTGTTGGCGCGATTAACTGCGTGGATGTGGATACGCGCGGCAATGCGCAGCGTTTCTGCCGTCCGGAAGATGTGCTGCTGGCCAGCGATGATCGCTATCAGCGCCAGGGCTTTATTGTTGCCAGCACCTTTTTGGGCGCGTCGCAGCGGCTGATGATCGATATCGGACTGGCCACGCCGATTCAGGTGGATCGCCACGCGCGCGAAGCCTGGCATGCCGGACAAGCGGTGAGCTGGACGCTGGCGCAGGACGCTGCGCTGCAGTTTTCATAATTGGCCCGGTCGCCATAAATCTATGTGCCGCCGTAGGGTCGCCATTAATGGCGACCGACTGGCATTGAATATCCAAAGGAAAAAATTCGTGTCTGAAGCAATGACGCTAATCGCACAAATCAGCGATTTACACATCAAGGCCAACGGCCGTTTGTCCTACAAAAAAGTCGACACCCAAGCCGCGCTGCTGCGGGCCATCGAGACGCTAAACCGCCTTACGCCGCGCCCGGACATAGTGGTGATCACCGGCGACCTGGTCGATTTCGGCATGGCTGAAGAGTATCAAACGTTGAAGCAGGCGCTGCGTCATTTGCAAATACCGTTTCTGCTGATGCCAGGCAACCACGACGATCGTCAGGCGCTGCGAGCGGCGTTTCCGGATCATCACTATCTGCAGCACGGCGAAACCCTGAACTGGCAGATGCAGGTGAAAGGGGTGCAACTGCTGGCGCTCGATTCCAGCGTGCCGCAGCAGCCGTGGGGCTATGTGGATGAAGCGCAATTGCACTGGCTTGATGAGCAGTTGCAGCGCCAGCCGCAGTTGCCGACGCTGGTGATGCTGCATCATCCGCCGTTTCTCTGCGGCATAGAACATATGGATAACCAACCGCTGCGCAATCCGGCGGCGCTGGCGGCGATTATCCAGCGTCATCCGCAGGTGGAACGCGTGCTGAGCGGCCATCTGCATCGCTCGGTGCAGGCGCGTTTTGCCGGTACGCTGGCCTGTGTGGCGCCGGGCGTTTCGCATCAGGTGGCGTTTGATCTTGCGGAAAATGGCCCAGCCAATTTTGTGCTGGAGCCGCCTGGCTTCTTGCTGCATCGCTGGCACGCACAGCAGGGCATGAGCACGCATTTATGTGCTATCGGCGATTATCCCGGTCCGTGGCCGTTTTACGACGCCAACGGTTTGATCGATTAGCGCCAGCGCAGAGAAAGAAATCTGTGTGGCTGACAGGATGCTTCGTGCTCAATTTGCGTTGTGGGTGTACAATCGCCCGTTAGCTCACCAGGGCAAGTGCATCCAACAATAACAAGACTGTCAGGCACACATATTGATGAATCTATCCACTAAGGCCGGCGCGCCATGCTAATGCGCCTGCGGCCAAAAACTGACCTGCGAACGCTGATCGCGCTACTGGCGATCACCAGCATCGTCATCACGCTCGCCAACACCTTGTACGCCACCTGGCGCGTGCAACGTATGGTCCTGATCGAAAGCACCCTCGAAGCTAATCGCGCCTACGCTACCAAACTGGCGGCGACCACCGAGGTCTTCTTTCAGCTGGCTCAGTCGCAGCTGCACTATAGCGCGACGCAACTGGGCAATGATTTTGATAATGCCGATTTGTCGCAGCAGGAAGTGAATCGCCTGCGAGAGCAAACCAACAGTTTCAACTCGGTGGCAGTTGTGGACAGCAACGGCATCGTGAAAGCCATTTCGCCCGAATCCCTAATGCTGAAAGGCATGCAGCTGACCAGCCAGGCTTCGCGTGAAGCGCTGGCGCAGCGTCAGCCGATGGTCAGCAAACCCAGCATCTCGGCCGCCAATAACCTGATTGTGTTTGTCTCCTGGCCGATCTGGAGCAAAGACGGACGCTACCTTGGCTACGTCGGCGGCACCATTTACCTGAAGAAGAAAAGCATCCTCAACGCGCTGCTCGGCGAGCAGTTCTATCGCGATGGCACCCACGTTTACGTGCTGGATCGCAATAATCAGGTGCTGTATCACCAGAACAGCCAGCTGATTGGTAAAAGCGTGCCGGGCATCGTCAGCGATCGCCAGCGCGAAGAGAAAAGCAACGGTGAAGTGCAACTGACAGAAGAGAACGTGCCTAAGCTGGCCGGTTACGCCATTGTGCCGACCACCGGCTGGATGGTGGTGGCGCTGAAACCCACCGATGTCACGCTGGCGCCGCTCACCGGTTTACTGCTGAAAGTATTGAAAAACTCGGTGCCGTTTGCGCTGCTGACCTTACTGGTGGCGGTGATTCTGGCGCGACTGATTGCGCTGCCGCTGTGGCAGCTGGCGCGTAAAGCCAGCCAGATGGATTCACAAGGCGTGTCGAGCGAGATTGGCGGCATTCGCGCCTGGTATTTTGAAGCGGCGCAGGTCAAACGCGCGCTGCTCACCGGCATTGGTTTAGTACAGGACAAAATTGGTCGTCTTAAATCGGAAGTGCAGAGCGATCCGATGACCAATCTACTTAACCGCCGTGGCCTGAGCGCGGTGCTCGACTACTTCGCCACCATGCGTCAACCCTTCTCGGTGCTGGCGCTGGATATCGATCACTTCAAACGCGTCAACGATACCTTTGGTCATGACGTCGGTGATGAAGTCATTAAACATGTGGCGCGAACCTTACGCGGCAGCGCACGTCAAACCGATGTGGTGTGCCGTAACGGCGGGGAAGAGTTCCTGATGCTGCTGCCTGCAACCTCGGTTGAAGATGCGCGCATTCTGGCTGAGCGTGTGCGCATCAGCATTGCGGAAAACTGGATCGATCAAGTCGGCAATGTCACGCTGTCGGTGGGCATTGCCGACTGGCAGCCGGAAAGTGGTTCGCAGGAGCAGAGTCTCAAGCAAGCCGATGCCGCGCTCTATCAGGCGAAAAATGCCGGACGCAACTGCGTGATGATCTCCGGCCAGGATGCGTTGGTCAGTAGCATTACACACTAAGTTTTTTGTAGGGTCGCCATTCATGGCGACCACATTTTTAGTATCAAGGATGTTTTAATGCTCGTTCTGCTTTATCAATGGTACAAACGCCGCTTCAGCGATCCGCAGGCCATCGGGCTGCTGGTGATTCTGCTGGCGGCGTTTTGCATTCTGTTCTTCCTCAGCGGTTTGCTGGCTCCGCTGCTGGTGGCGTTAGTGCTGGCTTATCTGCTGGAGTGGCCAACGGTGCGCTTGCAGCGCGTTGGCTGTAGCCGAACCTGGGCAACCAGCGCGGTGCTGGTTGTGTTTGCCGGCATCTTGCTGGTGATGGTGCTGATTGTCGCGCCGGTGGCGTGGCAGCAGGGCATCAACCTGACGCGTGATCTGCCCAACATGCTGAACAAGCTCTATGTGTTTGCTGCTGGGCTGCCGAAGCGTTATCCGGCGCTGGTCGATGCCGGCATCATCGATATCATCGTCGAGAACCTGCGCAGCCGTCTCACCGGCCTGGGCGAATCGCTGGTGAAGTATTCGCTGGCGTCGCTGGTGGGTTTGATGACGCTGATGATCTATCTGGTGCTGGTGCCACTGATGGTGTTCTTCCTGCTGAAAGATAAAGAGCAGATGCTGAATGCGGTACGTCGCGTGCTGCCGCGCAATCGCGGTTTGGCGGGCGTGGTGTGGCAAGAGATGAATCAACAGATAACCAACTATATTCGCGGCAAAGTGCTGGAAATGGTGGCGGTGGGATTTGTCACCTGGCTGGCGTTCCTGCTGCTGGGCCTCAACTACTCGCTGCTGCTGGCGGTGCTGGTTGGGATTTCCGTCTTGATTCCTTATATCGGCGCAATGGTGGTGACCATTCCGGTGATTGGCGTTGGCCTGTTCCAGTGGGGATTGGGCAGCGATTTCTGGACCATGATCGCCATTTATCTGGTAATTCAGGCGCTGGATGGTAACGTGCTGGTACCGATTCTGTTCTCGGAAGCGGTCAACCTGCATCCGTTGGTGATCATTCTGTCGGTGGTGATTTTCGGCGGGATGTGGGGATTCTGGGGCGTGTTCTTTGCGATTCCGCTGGCGACGCTGGTGAAAGCGGTGGTGCGTGCGTGGCCAGAAACACCGGCGCTCGACGAGCCGCGCGCTGAGTAAAAGAAAACGGGTGCGACCTGCGCACCCGCTTAAATCATGCTGACTTCAGATAATCCAGCACAATGTCGTGGTGATTGGAGGTTTTGAAATCGTCGAACACTTTCTCAACCTTGCCATTGGCATCAATCAGGAAGCTGATGCGGTGAATGCCGTCATAGGTTTTGCCCATAAAGGTTTTTTCACCCCAAACGCCAAACTGCTCGCACACCTGATGATCTTCATCCGATAACAGCGTGAAGTTCAGCAGCTCTTTATCGGCAAAGCGCGACAGTTTTTCTGGCTTATCGGTGCTGATACCCAAAATCTCAACGCTAATTTTTTTCAACTCATCCATGTTGTCGCGCAGTCCGCAAGCCTGCACGGTGCAACCCGGCGTCATGGCTTTCGGATAGAAATAGACCAGAACGCGCTGTCCCTGGAAGTCGGCCAAATTTACTTGTTCGCCGTCCTGATCGGGCAAGCTAAATTTCGGTGCAGTATCACCGGCTTTCAGTGGATTCATCACAACTCTCCATTTTTTCTACATGCTGTGGGTAATACACCATCAAGAGCAAAAGTGCCAGGTGGTGTTTACCGTCAGGGTTATTTCACAACACGGTTTGCCGCAGCGGCAGAGTGTGTGGCGAAATAACCCGGAGCCTGATTAAACGGTGCTGTCAGCATCGTCGGTGACACTATAAAGACGAATTGAGCCTTGTGCATGCAGTTCTTCGCACAGCTGATTGAAAGCCTGCTCGATCGGCGCACTGAACTGATTGGCCGGGCTGTGCGCCGTCATTTGGATATAGAGCGTGGGCGCAACGTCATCCTGAGCGGGTTGAATCCGCGATACCAGCTCGGCGATGTTCATTTGATGTTTATCGAACAAATCGGTAAAGCGTTCAATGATGTGCGGTGAATCCGGCACTTCAACCTGCACCCATACGGTAGCGGGCATCGGTGGCGTGACGCGTGCATTGGTGCGCTTCATCACAATCAGCAGTTCCAGCTCGGCCCCTTTCATCGGCAGCGTTGATTCAATCAGGGTTATCGCGTTCCAGCTACCGGAAAGCAGCATGATAAAGGTGAACTCATCGCCCAGCATCGCCAAACGGCTGTCTTCGATATTACAGCCGCAGCTGCTGACGTGGCGGGTGATGGTATTGACGATACCCGGACGATCAACGCCCAGTGCGGTGATCACCAGATGGTGAGGCTGTGACTGCGACAAAATGGCATTTCCTGTACGTTCGCTAATAACTATAAGGTAAACATAAAAAAAACTGCTGACAAGCGCGGGAATGGCGTGGCTCGCTTGCTTTTCTTTCAATGTAAAACGTAACATGAGGCACTTGTTTGTCGAGGGGATAGCCCATGTTCACCGGAAGTATTGTTGCGCTCATTACGCCAATGAATGAAAAAGGTAATGTCTGCCGCGAAAGTTTGAAAAAACTGATTGATTATCATGTTGCCAGCGGCACCGCGGCGATTGTTTCTGTTGGCACCACCGGCGAATCTGCCACGCTCAGCCATGACGAGCACGGTGATGTGGTTATGCAAACGCTGGAACTGGCGGATGGCCGTATTCCGGTTATCGCTGGCACCGGCGCAAATGCTACTGCTGAAGGCATCTCTCTGACCAAACGCTTTACCGGCAGCGGTGTCGTGGGCTGTTTGACGGTCACGCCTTATTACAACCGTCCGACGCAGGAAGGTCTGTTCCAGCACTTTAAAGCCATTGCTGAAAGTACCGATCTGCCGCAGATGCTGTATAACGTTCCGTCGCGTACCGGTTGCGACATGCTGCCGGAAACCGTCGCGCGTCTGGCCGAAATTAAAAATATTATCGGAATAAAAGAAGCCACCGGGAACTTATCGCGTATCTCACAGATCCAAGAGCTGGTTAATGATGAGTTCATCATCGTCAGCGGCGATGACGCGACGGCGCTGGACTCCATGCAACTGGGCGGCAAAGGCGTAATTTCGGTCACGGCTAACATTGCAGCGCGTGAAATGGTTGAACTCTGTGCCTTGGCGCAACAGGGCAAATTCGCCGAAGCGCGTCGCCTGAATCAGCGTCTGATGCATCTGCACCAGACGCTTTTCTGTGAACCCAATCCAATCCCGGTGAAATGGGCAGCAAAACAGCTAGGATTAATCGCGGATGACACGCTGCGTTTGCCAATGACGCCACTGACCGAAGCCGGTCAGGCGAAAACGGCGCAAGCGCTGATTAAAGCGGGTCTGCGATAATTTAGGGAGAATCAATGAGTTATTCAGTTAAGCGCTCGACGCTGGCAACGGTAGTGGGCCTTTCCACCCTGATGCTGCTAACAGCGTGTTCCAACGATCAGCGTTATAAGCGCCAGGTCAGCGGTGATGAATCTTACCTGCAGGCGCCTGAGCTGCACGATTTAAAAGCCCCAGCGGGCATGATTCTGCCGTTGCAGAATGGTGATTACGATGTTCCGCATAGCGTGGCGAAAGGCGCGGTTGGCAAAGAGCTGGATATTCGTCCGCCAGCCCAGCCGCTGGCGCTGTTAAACGGCACGCGTGCACAGTTCACCGGTAATACGGGCGTGCTGGCAGTAGAAAGCAGCCGTGGTTCGATCTGGTCGCAAGTGGTTGGTGTGGTTCAGTCGTACAAGTTCCCGATCGCGCAACGTGATGATGCTGGCCAACAGCTGACCACCGATTGGGTGCAGTGGAACCGTGCTGATGAAGATAACCAGTATCGCGGTCGCTATCAGATCAGCGTGCAGAATCAGAGCTATCAGCAGGTGTTAACCGTTCGTCTGCTGGAACTGCAGCAGTCTGGTCAGGCGGTGACGTCTCCGGCACAGATTCAACGCTATACCGGCCAGATGCTGAACGACATCAGCATCGGTCTGGATAAAGTGGATTCTGCCAGCCAGGATGCGGCGGCCAACCGTGCGACCGGACAGATTGATGTGCAGAGCGGCGCGGATGACACTGGATTACCGCTGTTGATTCTGCGCGCACCGTTTAACGTCACCTGGCAGCGTTTGCCAGCGGCGCTGAAACGCGTGGGCATGGAAGTCACTGATGACAACCGTTCGCAGGGCAGCCTGAAAGTGACCTACAAACAGCCGGGCAGCGGCGTGTGGGATCAGATTGGCGCCAAAGATCCAGAATTACCAAACGGTGATTACAAATTGCAGGTTGGCGATCTGGATAACCGCAGCAGTCTGCAGTTCATCGATCCGAAAGGTCACGTGCTAACCCAGGCGCAGAACGACGCGCTGGTGCAGGTGATTCAAGGCGCGCTGAAATAAATTGCCAAAGGGCCGGAGATTCTCCGGCCTTTTTGTTTTGGATTTGGCATAATAGCGCCCGGCGAAGTAAACGATTGCGTCACGCAATCGGCGCGCGGTGAAACACCGCTGAACACGGGTTCTTTCATGTTTGGAGTTAACAAGATGCAAAAGCGAGCTGAGTTGTATCGCGGTAAAGCGAAAACCGTATACAGCACCGATAATCCGGATCTGCTGGTACTTGAATTCCGCAACGATACGTCAGCAGGAGACGGTGCACGAATCGAGCAGTTTGATCGCAAAGGAATGGTAAACAACAAGTTTAACCATTTCATCATGACCAAATTGCAGGAAGCGGGCATTCCGACCCAGATGGAAGCGCTGCTGTCGGATAACGAAGCGCTGGTGAAAAAGCTGGAGATGGTGCCGGTAGAGTGCGTGGTACGCAACCGTGCGGCAGGATCGCTGGTAAAACGTCTGGGCGTGGAAGAGGGCATTGTGCTCAATCCACCGCTGTTTGATCTCTTCCTGAAAGATGACGCCAAACACGACCCGATGGTCAACGAATCCTACTGCGAAACCTTCGGCTGGGTGAGCAAAGCGAATCTGGCACGCATGCAAGAGCTGACCTTCAAAGCCAATGAAGTGCTGAGCAAACTGTTTGATGACGCAGGTTTGATCCTGGTCGACTTCAAGCTGGAGTTTGGTTTGTTCAACGGCGAAGTGGTGCTGGGCGATGAGTTCTCGCCAGATGGCGCACGTCTGTGGGACAAAAACACCATGGACAAAATGGACAAAGACCGTTTCCGTCAGAGCCTCGGCGGCCTGGTTGAAGCGTACGAAGAAGTTGCACACCGTTTAGGTGTCAAGCTGGACTAATTCCGTCCACCTCTCTCGTAGGGTCGTCATTTATGACGACCTTTTTTTATGCCCGCGATATAGCTTGTTCAGGTCGGCATGAATGCCGACCCTACGGTGTTCTGCAACGACAACACTGGTGCTTCCTGCTGCCGCCAACTAAAATCATGCCAAACATGTTTAAAGGAGTTAGACCATGCGCTGGCAAGGGCGTCGTGAAAGCGACAATGTAGAAGATCGACGCAATGATTCACCGGGCCTTGGCGGCGGCGGTGGACGACAAATCCGCATTCCACGCGGCAAAGGCGGCCTTATCTTGCTGGTGGTGGTGGCCGTTGCCGGCTATTACGGCTACGACCTCACCGCGCTCTTGGAAGGCGGAGGCGGGAATGTCGCGCCCACTTCGCAGCAGCGGCAGGTGAACAGCGCGCAGAGTAACGAAGATGCCAAATTTACCTCGGTGATTCTGGCGACCACCGAAGATACCTGGGGCAAGTTGTTCCAGCAGATGAACAAACAGTACGTGCCGCCGAAGCTGGTGATGTATCGCGGGGCGACACGCACCAACTGCGGTACCGGCCAATCGGCGATGGGGCCGTTTTACTGTCCCGCCGATCAAACCGTGTATATCGATTTGTCATTCTACGATGACATGAAAACCAAACTCGGTGCCGGTGGTGATTTTGCGCAAGGCTATGTGATCGCCCATGAAGTCGGCCATCACGTACAAAAGTTGCTGGGCATTGAGCCGAAAGTGCGTCAGATGCAGCAGGGCGCGAGCCAGGCGCAGGCGAACCAGTTGTCAGTGAAAATGGAGCTGCAGGCGGACTGCTTCGCCGGCGTTTGGGGCCATTACATGCAGCAGCAAAACATTCTGGAAGTGGGCGATTTGCAGGAAGCGCTCAACGCCGCTGAAGCGATTGGTGACGACCGTCTGCAGCAGAAAGGTCAGGGCCGCGTGGTACCGGATAGCTTCACGCACGGCACCTCTCAGCAGCGTTATACCTGGCTGAAACGCGGTTTCGATAGCGGCGATCCTGGCCAGTGCAACACCTTCGCTAGCAAGTGATCTCCTTTAATGAACAAACGGCGGCGATGCAGCGTGCAGGCATTCGCCGCCTTTGCGTTATAGCGGGTGATGCGGATTGGGCGCAGCAGCAAGCCACAGGTTGGCACAGCGCGCTGCAAGGCGACTGGCTAACGGTGAGCGACAGCGCTGATTTCCCGCACGCCGTCGCGCCCGCTGCTTTACGTACTTTGCTGGGACGTGAATTCCAGCACGCAATATTCGATGCGCGCAGCGGTTTTCACGCCGAAGCTTATGCTGCGCTGGCCGGAACTTTACGTGCAGGCAGTTGGTTGTTGCTGTTAACGCCTGCCTGGGAAAGCTGGCCTAACCAAACCGATGCAGACAGTCTGCGCTGGGCGGATGTCGCCGAGCCGATCGCTACGCCGCACTTTATCCACCATCTGCAATTCCTCATGCTTAACGATGCACAAGTGATGTTGCAA
>NZ_DAMBSA010000005.1:0-20379 GCF_032054795.1 Pantoea sp. CTOTU49201 | reverse complement strand
AACGTCAGCATCAAGCTGTGCGTTATCCTGTTGAAACGCATCTGCCTGACTGGCGCTGTCAGGCACCGCAGCAGCAGGCGCAAATCCTCGAACAGCTTGAAGCGATGCCGCAAGGCGTTGCAGTGATCACTGCCGCGCGCGGTCGCGGCAAATCCGCGTTGGCCGGCATGCTGGCGCAGCGCAATCAACACTGTTTAGTCACGGCGCCAGCCAAAGTCTCCACGGCGGTGCTGGCAGAGTTTGCCGGTGAGCATTTCAGTTTCATGGCGCCTGATGCCATCCTTGCACAAGAAGCGCCGCCTCAGGCGCAGTGGCTGATTGTTGATGAAGCTGCCGCCATTCCCGCGCCGATCCTGCAGCAACTGGTGCAACGTTTCCCGCGCGTGCTCCTTATTACCACCGTGCAAGGTTACGAAGGCACCGGACGCGGTTTTATGCTGCGCTTTTGCGCCACCTTGCCGGATGTGCGCCTCTTCCAGCTCGACGAGCCGTTGCGCTGGTCGCCAAACGATCCGCTGGAACAGTGGCTCAGCCAGGCATTGCTGTTTGAAGATGCGCAGGAGAGCAATATAAGCGGTGAGATCGCGATTTATCCAGCCACACCAGAACACAATCTCCAGGCGCTTGAGGCGGGATATCGCTTGCTTGCCAGCGCGCACTATCGCACATCGCCACTGGATTTACGGCGCATGCTGGATGCGCCCGGCATGCGCTTTTGGTTGGCAGGTGAAGCCGATCAGGTAACTGGCGCGCTGTGGCTGGTGGAAGAGGGCGGATTGGATCAGCCATTGGCCGAAGCGGTGTGGGCCGGTTATCGTCGGCCGCGCGGTAATCTGGTGGCACAATCGCTGGCGGCCCATGCCGGTTTCGCGCAGGCGGCGACGCTGCGCTCACAGCGCATTAGCCGAATTGCGGTGCAGGCGTCACAGCGTCAGCGTGGGATTGGCAAAGCATTGGTGGCCACCGCACGTCAGCAGGCGCAGGGCTGTGATTATCTCTCCGTAAGTTTCGGCTACACCGAATCCTTGTGGCACTTCTGGCGTGCCTGCGGTTTTACGCTGGTGCGTATTGGCTCGCAGCGCGAAGCAAGCAGCGGTTGCTATGCGGCGATGGCGATGCTGGCAACATCTGCGGAAGGTGAAGTTCTACAACAGCAGGCAGCGCAGCGGCTGGCGCGTGATTGGCCGTGGCTGCAAGATATCATCGAACTGCCGTTAGCGCTGGCAAACAATGCCAGCCAGCAACTCAACGACGATGATTGGGCGTTGTTAGCCGGTTTTGCCTGGGCGCAGCGCCCGTTTGAAGCCAGTTACGCGGCGCTACAGCGGCTGGTGCGCCAATCTCCTTCACCGCTGTTGAATGCCATCCTGCTGCAAAAACAGACGCTAACCCAAGCCGCGCAAGTTGCCGGTCTCAGCGGGCGTAAAGCCTTGATAAACCAGCTGCGATCGGAAGCAGCCGCAGCACTGATTCACCTCAATCCCGATGCCGCGCAGCGGCTGCGTTCATTGCAATAAATCCATTATCTCGTTCAAATTTTCCCGATATCTCTGTGCCAGCAGCGGCGTATAGTGATTTGAGGAGGATCTTATGGCACTACGATATGTAATTGTCCAGCAACCCAGCAGTGCAGCGCAGCTGTTCCTGCTGTATCACGGCATCAACGACAACCCGGATTCGATGGCGCAGATTGGCAGCTGGTTCGCGAAAGCGTTCCCGCAGGCGCTGGTGGTGTCGGTTGGCGCACCTTACGCGGGCAGCGTGCCGCTAGGACGTCAGTGGTTTGCCGATATTCCGCCACATGACCGTTCGGAACAGCAGGGCGTGGATGCGATCATGCCAGAATTCGTGGGATCGGTGCGTCACTGGCAGCAGGAGAGCGGCGTGCGTGCCGAAGCTACGGCGCTGGTGGGCTTTTCACAGGGCGGCATCATGGTGCTGGAAGGCATAAAAGCGCAGCCGGATTTAGCCGGACGCGCGATTGTGTTCAGCGGTCGCTATGCCACGCTGCCGCTGCGGGCCAGTACGCGTAACACCATTCATCTGATTCATGGTGATTACGACGAACAGATCCCGCTGCAACGCGCCGAAGAGGCGAAGCAACGTCTGATGTCCTTGGGCGGCGATGTCACGCTGGATGTGGTGGAAGATTTACCGCACGCCATTAACGATCGCAGCATGGAGCTGGCGCTGAATCATCTGCGTTATACCGTGCCGCGTCGTTACTTCGATGAGGCGCTAAGCGGTGCCAAGCCGGGCGATGATGATGTGGTGATGATGATTTAGCAGAAAGCGTAACGGCGCGATTTTCGCGCCGTTAGCGATATGGAGATTATTTCTTTTTCGGCCAGTCGTCTTCGTCATCCCATTTATCGTTGAAATCACGATGCGGCGGCAACGTCGGTTTGTTATCCATGAATTTTTTATGATCGATACGTTTTAGGTCTTTGTAAACGTTCATCAAAATACCAACCATCAGCAGGATCACCAGGATCCACCAGTACTCTTTAAAGAATTCCATCCCCTTTCTCCTTCTGCGCGCTTAGGCGATCAGCTGTTCCATGATGCGCTGATACATACGGCTCAGCATCTGCAAATCTGACGCTTTCACGCACTCATTGATCTTATGAATGGTGGCGTTCACCGGGCCCAGTTCCACCACCTGCGCACCCATGCGCGCGATAAAACGCCCATCGGAGGTGCCGCCGGTCGTCAGCAACTGCGGCTTAATCTCATTATAGTGCGCCACAGCGTTTACTACGGCATCCACCAGCTTACCGCGTGACGTCAGGAACGGCTGACCGGAAACATTCCACTCCAGCGTGTAGCGCAGCTGATGGCGATCGAGCAGTTGCGCCACGCGATCTTTGATCATCTGATCGGTCAATTGGGTGCTGAAACGGAAGTTGAACTGCACAAAGAATTCGCCAGGAATCACGTTGTTGCTGCCAGTGCCGGCCTGCACGTTAGCGATCTGCATGCTGGTCGGCGGGAAGAATTCATTGCCTTCATCCCACACGGTTTCCACCAGCTCATTCAGCGCCGGCATGGCGCGATGCACCGGATTATCCGCCAGATGCGGATAGGCCACGTGGCCCTGCACGCCATGAATGGTGAGATTAGCGGTCATCGAGCCGCGACGGCCATTCTTCACCACGTCACCAACAATCTCGGTGCTCGACGGTTCGCCGACCAGGCAATAATCCATGCGTTCGTTGCGCGCCATCAGGCGTTCGACCACTTTCACCGTGCCGTTAACCGCGCTGGCTTCTTCATCGGAGGTAATCAGAAACGCCAGACGACCTTTATGCTGCGGATTAGCGGCAACAAAGCGTTCCGCTGCCACCACCATCGCTGCCAGCGAGCCTTTCATGTCGGCGGCACCGCGCCCAAACAGCATGCCATCGCGGATGCTTGGTTCGAACGGCGGGCTGATCCAGCGGTTGGCGTCACCCGGCGGCACCACATCGGTATGACCGGCAAACGCCAGCGTTTCGCCCTGGCCGCGCGTCGCCCAAAAGTTCAGCGTATCGCCAATGTGCATCGGCTCAACGGTGAAGCCGATGGCTTCCAGACGCGCAATCAGCAGCGCCTGACAACCGGCATCATCCGGGCTGAGAGACGGGCGACGGATAAGCTGCTGAGCCAGCTCAATAACCGGACAGAACATGTTATGACTTCTCCTGGATAAAGGCGGAATAAAGGGAATCTTTGAAGCCGACCAGCAGATCGCCATTCGGCGCGGCTAACACCGGACGCTTGATGATGGCAGGCTGCGCCAGCATCACTGCTTTGGCGCTGGCGGCATCGTTTACCGCGTCGCGTTCGGCTTCCGGCAGCTTGCGCCACGTGGTTCCGCGCGTGTTGAGCAGCGCCTCATAACCGAGTTGATCGATAAACGATTGCAGCAGCGCGTCATCAATGCCATCCACGCGATAGTCATGAAAACAGTAGTCGATACCGGAAGACGCTAAATAGTTGCGTGCTTTTTTAATCGTGTCGCAATTTTTAATTCCGTACATCACCCACTGCGCTGTCATCGCTTATTCCCGTTTAGTAAAAAATAAAGCGCGAGTTTACCACAGCGCTCTAAGGGCTGTGAGCGCTGACGGCGAAAGCCTGCCTGATTCAGGTATTTTTCATGACCATTTTGCCGTTATAAATTTTATTACTTAGGGCCGGGAAGCGCTTTCACTTAGTCATCCAATAATTGCTTGTGACATCATTAAGCCACTAAGGATTATCCTAATCGCCATTTTCTGCTACGCGATTTAAGTCAGGCATTTTTCCTGACGCATTATAGAGTTGCTGAAATGTGCGTCAGTACGCAATTTCAACAGATTGCAGCTTTTCGACGCTTTTGCCGATAGTGATAACAGGTGGAAGCGTATTCACCTGTAGAAAAAAACGGCGTAGAATTGCCGCTACAATAAGAGAGGATTTTTATGGTCGACACCGAAATGGGAAACTGGAAAGAATTCATCGAAGCGATGTTACGTAACAAGTAACGCGTGAAGAGAAAAGCAGGGCATTTCCCAACTTGCTGTAATTCTTACCACACACAACAATAAAGCCGCCATGACGTTCATGGCGGCTTTTTTTGTACGGTCGCCATAAATGGCGCCCCTACGGGGGAAGTATGCATGGATGTAGGGTCGCCATTCATGGCGACCGAATAAATACACGCAGCGGAATAATATGCTTAATCGTGCGGCTTCTCTTTCAGCGGGAAGCGGCGGCGCACCACCACAAAGAACAGCGGCACAAAGAAAATCGCCAGCACGGTAGCGGAAATCATCCCGCCCATTACGCCGGTACCCACTGCGTGCTGGCTGCCGGAACCGGCGCCGCTGCTGATGGCCATCGGCAGCACGCCGAAAATAAACGCCAGCGAAGTCATCAGGATCGGACGCAAGCGCTGACGTGACGCTTCCAGCGTCGACTCCATCAGTTCGCGGCCTTTGCTGTTGATCTCATTGGCGAACTCCACAATCAAAATGGCATTCTTCGCCGACAAGCCGATCACCGTAAGCAAGCCCACCTGGAAATAGACATCGTTCTCCAGCCCGCGCATCCAGGTTGCCACCAACGCACCGACCACGCCGAGCGGTACCACCAGCATCACCGAGAACGGAATCGACCAGCTCTCATACAGCGCTGCCAGACACAGGAACACCACCAGCAGCGAAATCGCATACAGCGCGGGCGCCTGCGAACCGGACAAGCGTTCCTGATAGGATGCGCCGGTCCACTGGAAGCCGACGCCGAGCGGCAGCTGCCCAACCAGTTTTTCCATCACGTCCATCGCTGTACCGCTACTGACGCCGTTCGCCGCTTCACCGACAATCTCCAGCGCGGAGTAACCGTTGTAACGTTCAAGGCGCGGTGAACCGGTTTGCCAGTGGCTGGTGGCGAAGGCGGAGAAGGGCACCATGCCGCCGCTGCTGTTACGCACATACCACTTGTTGACGTCTTCCGGCAGCATGCGGAACTCTGCTGCTGCCTGCACGTAGACTTTCTTCACGCGGCCGCGATCGAGGAAGTCATTGACGTAGGTCGAGCCCCACGCGGTGGTTAAGGTGTCATTAATGGTATCCAGCGACACGCCAAGCGCCTGCGCTTTGCGCTGATCGACATCAATCTGCAACTGCGGGCTGTCGTCGAGGCCGTTGTGACGCACGCGCGACAGCGCCGGATTACTGTTAGCCAGCTCGAGCAACTTATCGCGCATCGCCATCAACTGCGTGTGGCCGATGCCGCCGTGATCCTGCAACTCCATATCGAAGCCCGACGAACTGCCCATGCCGGTAATCGCTGGCGGACTGCTGGCGATGACGCGCGCTTCGTTGATTTTGTGGAAGGCTTTTGTCGCGCGCTCGATGATGGCGAAAGAGGTGCGATCGCTGCCTGGACGCTCTTCCCAATCTTTCAAACGAACGAACAGGCGCGCCACGTTCTGGCCGTTCCCGCCGGGACCCGCACCGATGGTGGAGAACACCGAGACCACATTGTCTTTCTCCTGGGTCATGTAGTAGTTCTCGACCTTCGCCACCACGTTCGAGGTTTGCTCCAGCGTTGCACCGGCAGGTAATTGCACCTGCGTCAGGAACACGCCGCGATCTTCCAGCGGCAGGAACGAGGTGGGCAGGCGGATAAACAGGAACGCCATCAGGCCGATAATGGCGAGATAGAGCAGCAGCCAGCGGCCGCCTTTGCGCAGAATTTTGGCGACGCCGCGCTCATAGCGTTCCGCGCTGGCGTTGAAGGTGCGGTTAAACCAGCCGAAAAAGCCACGGCGGCCGTGATGATGACCTTGCTCCAGCGGTTTCAGCAGCGTGGAACAGAGCGCGGGCGTCAGAATCATCGCCACCAATACCGACAGCACCATCGCCGAAACGATCGTGATCGAGAACTGGCGATAGATGGCGCCGACGGTGCCGCCAAAGAACGCCATCGGCACAAACACCGCCGACAGCACCAGCGCAATGCCAACCAGTGCGCCCTGAATCTGCCCCATCGATTTACGCGTGGCGGCGCGCGGCGACAAACCTTCCTCGCTCATGATGCGCTCGACGTTTTCCACCACCACGATGGCGTCATCCACCAGCAAACCGATGGCGAGCACCATGGCGAACATCGTTAGAGTGTTGATGCTGTAACCAAAGGCGTAGAGCACCGCAAAAGTGCCGAGCAGCACCACCGGCACTGCGATGGTTGGAATCAGCGTGGCGCGGAAGTTTTGCAGGAACAGATACATCACCAGAAACACCAGCAGGATCGCTTCCAGCAGGGTTTTCACCACGTCTTTAATCGAGGCCTTAACGAACGGCGTGGTTTCATAGGCGACTTTGGCTTCCAGCCCGTGCGGGAAGTAGTGCGAAAGCTCAGCAATGCGCGCGCGCACCAGTTTGTCGGTGTTCATCTCATTAGCACCGGAAGCCAGCTTAATGCCGAGTCCCGATGCCGCCTGACCATTGTAGCGGCTGAGGAAGTCATATTTTTCCGCGCCCATCGCCACATCCGCCACATCGCCGAGCGTCACTACCGAGCCGTCGCTATTGGTTTTCAGCGTCACCGCTTTGAACTGCTCAGGTGTTTGCAGCATCGACTGCGCATTTACCGTGGCGTTGAGCGCTTGCTTGTCCACCGACGGCAATCCGCCGACCTGGCCCACCGCCACCTGCGCGTTCTGCGATTCAATCGCGCTCACCACGTCTTCGGTGGTCAGCGCGTAGGCAATCAATTTGTTGGGATCGAGCCAGATGCGCATCGCATATTGCGAGCCGTAAGCATCAACCTGGCCGACGCCATCGATACGGCTGAGCGGATCCTGAATGTTACTGGCGACATAATCTGAAATATCCTGTTTGTCCATACTTCCGTCGGTGGAGACGAAGGCAATCATCAGGATATTGCTATCACCGGTTTTATTCACCGTCACGCCTTGTGACTGTACCGCTGCGGGCAGTTTGCGTAGCGCACTCTGCAGCTGGTTTTGTACCTGCTGACGCGCTTCGTCGGGATTGGTGCCGGCGGTGAAGGTGAGGGTGATTTGAGCCTGGCCGGTGTTGCTGCTGTTGGAGGACATGTACATCAAATTATCGATGCCGGTCATGTTCTGTTCGATAACTTGCGTAACGGTGTTTTCCAGCGTTTCTGCGGATGCGCCGGGATAGTTGGCGGTGATACGCACGTTGGGTGGCGCGAGGTCGGGATATTGTTCAATCGGTAGCGAGATGATCGCCAGCGTGCCGCACAGGCAGAGCAAAATAGACAGAACCCAGGCAAAAATGGGGCGGTCGATAAAAAAATTCGACATGTAACCGACACTCCTCAACTGCGTATTTTTTACTTTTATTATGATGAGCGCGATGCGCGGATGGCGTCACGCTGGCGGAGTGCAAGGTCCTCTAACGAAAACGCCTGCTGATAGTACTTTACGCTGAGCAAATTAGAGAATCGTGAGTAAATTATGGAGAAAGTGTGAATGTAGTGACGACTTTATGTGCGCGATTACACATGTCGGCTCTCCAGCCACAGCACCGTCGCGGCAACGCGCGAACGGACATCCAGCTTGCGCAGCAGGTTGCGAATGTGCACTTTTACCGTCTCTTCGGAGATGTGCAAGGTGGCGGCGATCTCCTTATTTGATAATCCGCGCGCCACTTCCTGCAGCACATCCAGCTCGCGTTCCGTCAGCTGTTTGAACGGATTCGACGTTGGCTGACGCGTCGCAAGATAATCGGCCACCGCATCGCTAAACACGTTTTCACCTTTCGCACCGCGCATCACCTGCGCCAGCAGCAGTTCAGGCTCGCTGTCTTTCAGCAAATAGCCGTCGGCGCCAGCATCCACCATCGCGTAGATATCATTGCGCGCATCGGAAACCGTCAGCACCAAAATGCGTGCGGCGATGCCTTCATTGCGCAGCGCTTTCAGCGTATCCAGCCCGGACATACCTTTCATGTTGAGATCCAGCAGGATGACATCCGGCGACAACCGGCGCGCTTCGGCCAGCGCTTCGGTGCCGTTATTGGCTTCGGCCACCACTTCCAGCCGTGGCTCCAGCGCCAGCAACTGGCGAATACCACGACGCATCAGCGGATGATCGTCAACGATCATAATTGTCAGGGAAGGGTTAGCCATAATCTCTCCAGTTTTTAATCTCGTAGGGTCGCCATTCATGGCGACCTCATGCTCATTGTTAACTCAGCCGATGCGCCGGGCGCGGCGGAAAACGCAGCGTCACGCGCGTGCCTTGCGCCTGCGGGGTAATCATCAGCGTGCCGGATAAGCGCGCGGCACGCTCCGCCATAATCGTTAATCCATAATGTCCCGGCGGCTCTTCGAGGCTACTGATGCCGCAGCCATCGTCTTCAATTGTCAGCAGATGGTCCTCATCAGCGACACGCTGATAATGAATCTGAATATTCTGCGCCTGCGCATGACGAATCGCGTTGAGCAGCGCTTCACGCGCAATCTGCAGCACATGCACTTGCTGCTGGGCATCCAGCATCTGCAAGCCGGGCTGATAATCGAAGTCGATGGCCGCCTGCGATTGCTCCTGCAGCGGCGCAATCATCGCCTGCATCGCCTGTACCAAATCGGCCTGTTCGATGGTCAGGCGGAACGTGGTCAGCAGCTCGCGCAGCTGCTGATAGGCTTCGGCCAGCGCGCGATCAAAGTCAGCGATAATCGCCAGCGCCTGCGGTTGTGACTCATCGACATTACGCCGCAGCAGCGCCAGCTGGATGCGCAGGAAAGAGAGCGACTGCGCCAGCGAATCGTGCAATTCACGCGCAATGATGGCGCGCTCTTCTATTAATAGCATCTGCTGATACTGCTTTTGCGTCTGCCAAATCCACAGCGCGCGTGCCAGCATGTTCGCCAGGCTTTGCATCAGTTCGTCGGCGGGCGGTGCACGGCGGGTTTGCCAGCACAGCTCCCCCAGCCGCTGCTCTTCCTGCATTAACGGCAAACGCTGCCAACTTAAATCATCCGCCGCCACACCGGCCTGAAACTCAATCCCCTCGCTGACAATTTTCAGCACCGTTAATGCTTCACGCCGCTGCACCAGACGCAGCAATCCCTGAAACAGTTCGGGATTGGGTGGGCTGCTGGTGAGAATTTGTGAGCTTTCATACAGCAGGGAAAGCGTGCGATTGGCCTGCGTGAGATCTTCGGTTTTATCGCGCACCGCGCACTCCAGCAGGCGATAGTGCGAATGCAGCCGTTCCGCCATGGTAGTAAAAGCCTGCGCCAGTACGCCCAATTCATTCGGCTGTTGCACCGGCAGCGGTGGAAAAGCGAAATTCGCCTGCTCAACATATTGGCTGGCGGTCACCAGCGCGTTGAGCGGTCGCACGACGTTGCGGCGAATAAAGCGAATCGTCCACAGCGCCAGCGCTACAATCGCCAGAAAACCAAACAGGCTGCTGGCGGCCACCAGATGCATTTTCAGTTCAGCGTAATGCTGCAATGCCAGCACGAAGCGGTCGATTTCGCTGACGTAGCCTGCGACACGTTGCTGGTAGATTTGCGCCCGCTCGGGCTGTAATGTCTCCTGCAACATCGGCCAGCTGTCGCGCAAATAGCGATAGCGGCTACTCACTTCAAGCGGCACCCACGCGCGCTCCAGATGTTGTAGTGCCGGGGATTCCAGCGTTTGCCGGTAGAGTTGAATGTGATGTTCCAGCTGCTGCGGATCGCGCGTGCTGTCCCACGCCAGGCGGTAAATCTGCATGCGCAGCGATCCGGCGACATTCACCGCTTCGGCATCGCGCAGGCTGCTGGAGAGCGTCATCAGCGCCAGCCCGGTGGTCAACAGCGACAGCAGCACAATCACGCTGAGTGCGCGGGCAATGGTTCGAGTAACGGGACGTTTCACAATCACAGTAATAACCCTTGTAAGAGCGGGGGATTATAGGGCAGCCGTGCGGTAACGGCGAGTTCGATCTCGTCACATCAGGTTACTTTTAACAGATAAAACCCTTTCTCTTTACCTTTCCCTAAGTAACTCGCGTTTCGCTGGCGAATTATTAAACGCCTTTACGGCTTGCTCAACCTGGTTTTCATTCCCTGCGTGATAATGAGTCCTGTAACCCTTAACGGAAGACAACAGGAGCATCACATGAAGAGACGTTATGCCGTTCTGACTGCTGCACTGCTTGCCACCGCAAGTTTCTCGACGCTGGCAGCCCAGCCCGTAAGCGCCACACAAGCGCAAAACCTGCAAAGCGCGGGCACTGTTTCCATCAGCGGCGTGCGCGGTACGCTGGATGATGCAACGCGTCATCTGTCGCAAAAAGCGCAGGAGGAAGGTGCCAGCGGCTATCGCGTTATTGGTGTACAAACTCCAGGTGATTCCAGCCTGTGGAGCGGCACCGCAGAGATTTATCGTTAATTCCCTCCAGTAGTATCCCTGTAGTAGTAGTTATCCCTGTAGCCATCCCTTTACCGGTCAGCCCTCTGACCGGTTTTTTTGTGCACCGCGACGGATTATTACAATTCATCTTGTGCAGCCTGGCGGTATTTTTTGCTTCGTTCTTGCAGAACGGGTAGGATTCATCGCCGTAAATTCCCAGCCCGCCACGCGACATCGTTCCGCCGCTGTGACACCGGGTTTTTACCCCATTTCGCACCGCCATACGCAATCGTTTGGTTCGGCGGTGATTGATGGTCAGGACAAACAGGATAGCTATGAAATCAACTAAAAAAACCGCAGCCGAACAACGCGCTGCGAAAAGACGCTGGCTCAACTCGCACGACAGCGGTTACCACAAAGCAATGGGTAACCGCCAGGTACAAATGATCGCCATCGGCGGTGCTATCGGTACCGGTCTGTTCCTCGGTGCTGGCGCGCGCCTGCAAATGGCCGGTCCTGCACTGGCGCTGGTTTATCTGGTGTGCGGTATCTTCTCCTTCTTTATCCTCCGTGCGTTGGGCGAACTGGTATTACACCGTCCTTCCAGCGGCAGCTTTGTTTCTTATGCGCGTGAATTCCTTGGGGAAAAAGCGTCTTACGTTGCGGGCTGGATGTACTTCGTCAACTGGGCGATGACCGGTATTGTCGATATCACCGCCGTCGCGCTTTATATGCACTATTGGGGCGCGTTTGGCGATGTGCCGCAGTGGGTGTTTGCGCTGGGCGCGCTGGCGATTGTCGGCACCATGAACATGATTGGCGTGAAGTGGTTCGCCGAGATGGAGTTCTGGTTCGCACTGGTGAAAGTGCTGGCGATAGTGGCGTTCTTGATTGTGGGAACGATATTCCTGGGAAGCGGTAAGCCGCTCGACGGCAACACCACAGGATTCCACTTGATCACCGATAACGGCGGCTTCTTCCCGCATGGTTTGCTGCCAGCGCTGGTGTTGGTGCAGGGCGTAGTGTTCGCCTTCGCCTCAATTGAGCTGGTCGGTACGGCGGCGGGCGAGTGTAAAGATCCCAAAACCATGCTGCCGAAAGCCATCAACAGCGTGATCTGGCGTATCGGCCTGTTCTACGTCGGTTCCGTGGTGCTGCTGGTTCTCCTGCTGCCGTGGAATGCCTATCAGGCGGGGCAAAGTCCGTTTGTGACCTTCTTCTCTAAACTTGGCGTGCCTTACATCGGTAGCGTGATGAACATCGTGGTGCTGAGCGCTGCGCTGTCGAGCCTCAACTCGGGCCTGTATTCTACCGGTCGTATCCTGCGTTCGATGTCGATGGGCGGTTCTGCACCGCAGTTCATGTCGAAGATGAGCAAACAGCAGGTGCCGTATGCCGGTATTTTGGTGACCATCGGTGTATACATATTTGGTGTAGTACTCAACTACTACGTGCCTTCTCAGGTATTTGAAATCGTTCTGAACTTTGCTTCGCTCGGCATCATTTCGTCGTGGGGCTTTATCGTGGTGTGCCAGATGCGTCTGCGCAAAGCGATTAAAGAAGGCAAGGCAGACGATGTCAGCTTCAAACTGCCGTGGGCGCCGTTTACTTCATGGTTGACGCTGCTGTTCCTGGCGAGCGTGCTGGTGTTGATGGCGTTTGACTATCCAAACGGCACCTACACCATTGCCTCAATTCCGTTAATTGCCGTGATTCTGGTGCTGGGCTGGTTTGGCGTGCGCAAACGCGTCCATGCCGAAGCGCAGAAAGAGCACGAACATCATGCTGAGAATCACGATACGCTGGCGGAAGATTCACCGCGCTAATCACAGCGATTCTCATCTGCGGGGGCCTTTTGGCCCCCGTTTTTATTTCAATTCCCCTTCACTTGATCCCACGTCGGGATTTACCCCTTTGGGGTGATATAGCCCTCATTAGCGTCAGGTTATTTTACGCACCATCTCTCTTTCTCCCGTTTAAGGTGAACCGATGGCGCTGTCGCGACGTGAACTCTTTACCGGGCAGCGCGTAGCGTCTGCTGACGGCATCGCTTTGCCGTGGTGGCGGGGAGAGAACGGTTGTGATGGCTGCGGCAAATGCGTGGCGGCCTGCGAAACCCACATCATCAGTCTCGCTGCCGGTGAAGTACCGCACCTCGATTTTCTGCAGGGTGAATGTACGTTCTGCGCCGCCTGCGCAGAGGCTTGCCCGCAGCCGCTGTTCCACGCGCGTGAAACCGAACCGTTTCCGCAACGCATTCGCATCGACAACCGCTGTATCACCTTTCTTGGCGTGAACTGCCGCAGCTGTCAGGAGAGTTGTGAACAGCAAGCCATCCGTTTCCATTTGATGCCAAACGGCATCGCACAGCCTGAAACCCTTCCGCAGCATTGCACCGGTTGCGGCGCCTGCATCGCGCCTTGTCCGGTCTCAGCCACAGGATTACATCATGAACCATGAACACAGCTGGCACGTCTGCGGCCTGGTGATTCAGGCGCGCCCGGCGTCGATTCCCGCCGTGAAAAGTGCGCTGCTGGATTTTGCCGATTGCGATATCGCTGCCGAAGACGCCGCGCGCGGCACGCTGGCGGTGACGCTGGGAGCGGCAGACAGCGCCGCGCTGCTGCGCAATATTGAAGAGAGCCGCAACATCGCTGGTGTGTTGGCGGTATCGCTGGTGTATCACCAGCAAGACGAAATTGAAGAACCTTGTAAGGAAGCATCATGAGTATAAGTCGTCGTGATTTTATGAAGGCCAATGCGGCGGCTGCTGCTGCCACGGCTGCAGGACTCACCATTCCCACCGTGACTAAAGCCGCGACCTCGCTGGCTGCGCCGATTCGCTGGGAAAAAGCGCCGTGCCGATTCTGCGGCACCGGCTGTGGCGTGCTGGTCGGCACCCAGGATGGCCGCGTAGTGGCTTCGCAGGGCGATCCGCAGGCAGAAGTGAACCGTGGTCTGAACTGCATCAAAGGCTATTTCCTGCCGAAGATCATGTATGGAAAAGATCGTCTGACCCAGCCGCTGCTGCGCATGACCGATGGCAAATATGCCAAAGAGGGCGAGTTCACGCCGGTCAGCTGGGATCAAGCCTTCGACATCATGGAAGAGAAGTTCAAAGCGGCGCTGAAAGCCAACGGCCCGGATTCGGTCGGCATGTTCGGTTCCGGTCAGTGGACGGTATGGGAAGGTTACGCGGCCTCCAAGCTGATGAAAGCCGGTTTCCGCACCAACAATCTCGATCCCAATGCGCGTCACTGCATGGCTTCAGCAGTGGTGGGCTTTATGCGTACCTTCGGCATGGACGAACCGATGGGCTGCTACGACGACATTGAGCAGGCCGACGCCTTTGTGCTGTGGGGCTCGAACATGGCGGAGATGCACCCGATTCTCTGGTCACGTATCACCGCGCGTCGTCTCAGCAGTGACAACGTCAAAGTGGCGGTGCTTTCCACCTATCGTCATCGCAGCTTCGAGCTGGCCGATAACGCGATAGTGTTCACGCCGCAGAGCGATTTGGTAATTCTCAACTTCATCGCCAACTACATTATTCAGAACAATAAGGTCGATAAAACCTTCCTGCAGAACCACGTGACGCTGCGCAAAGGCGTGACTGACATCGGTTACGGTTTGCGTCCCACCGATCCGCGTCAGGCTGCGGCGAAGAACCCGGACAGCGGCGAATCCACGCCAATGAGCTTCGACGAGTTTGCGAAGTTTGTTTCCGAGTACACGGTGGAAAAAACCAGCGCCATGAGCGGCGTGGAGAAAGATCAGCTGATCGCCCTCGCCGAACTGTATGCCGACCCGAAAGTGAACGTGGTGTCGTACTGGACCATGGGCTTCAACCAGCATACGCGCGGCGTGTGGGCCAATAACCTGTGCTACAACCTGCACTTGTTGACCGGCAAAATCTCGCGTCCGGGCACCGGTCCGTTCTCGCTCACCGGCCAGCCGTCGGCGTGCGGCACCGCGCGTGAAGTTGGTACTTTCGCCCACCGTTTACCGGCGGATATGGTGGTCAACAATGACAAACATCGCGCCACCGCCGAGAAGCTGTGGAAGCTGCCGCAAGGCACGGTGCCAGCCAAAATTGGTTTGCACGCCGTGGCGCAGGATCGCGCGCTGAAAGATGGCAAGCTCAACGCTTATTGGGTGATGTGTAACAACAATATGCAGGCCGGTCCGAACCTGACGCAGGAGCGTATGCCGGGCTGGCGCGATGAGCGCAACTTCATCGTGGTTTCCGATCCCTATCCCACCGTCAGCGCCTTGTCAGCTGACCTGATTCTGCCCACCGCGATGTGGGTGGAAAAAGAGGGCGCCTACGGCAACGCCGAGCGTCGTACCCAGTTCTGGCATCAGCAGGTGAAAGCGCCGGGCGACGCGAAATCCGATCTGTGGCAGTTGGTGAACTTCTCCAAACGTTTCAAAGTGGCTGAAGTGTGGCCAGAAGCGCTGCTGGCGCAGAATCCTGAGCTACGCGACAAAACGCTGTTTGATGTGCTGTACGCCAATGGCCAGGTCAACCAGTTCCCGCTGAGTGAAGTGGCAGATGACCAACTGAATGATGAAGCGCGCGAGTTTGGCTTCTACATCCAGAAAGGCTTGTTCGAGGAGTACGCCAGCTTTGGTCGCGGTCACGGCCACGATCTCGCGCCGTTCGATGTTTACCATCAGGCGCGCGGCTTGCGCTGGCCGGTTGTCGATGGCAAAGAGACGCGCTGGCGCTATCGCGAAGGTTACGACAGCTACGTCAAAGCCGGTGAAGGCGTGCGTTTCTACGGCAAGCCGGATGGCAAAGCCACCATCTTCGCGCTGCCATACGAAGCGCCAGCGGAATCGCCGGATGAAGAGTACGACCTGTGGTTCTGTACCGGTCGCGTGCTGGAACACTGGCATACCGGCACCATGACGCGTCGCGTGCCGGAACTGCATCGTGCGGTGCCGCAGGCGCTACTCTATATACATCCGCTGGATGCCAAAGAGCGCAATTTCCGTCGCGGCGAGAAGGTCCGCGTGGTATCGCGTCGTGGCGAAACCCTTGCCACCGTGGAAACGCGCGGTCGCAATCAGCCGCCAAAAGGTCTGGTATTTATGCCGTTCTTTGATGCGGGCGTGCTGGCCAACAACGTCACGCTGGACGCCACCGATCCGCTGTCGAAGCAGACCGATTACAAAAAATGCGCCGTCAAGCTGGTTAAAATTTAAGGCAGGATGCAATGAAACCCTTAATCACACTCGTTACTTTGGCCGCCCTGATGCTGGGCGGCACGGTTTACGCCAATAACGGCGTCGATCTCAACCAGTCACCGGAAGTGACGGCCACGCAGCAGGGCACTATTCATCAGCCTAAAGAGCAGAGCCGCAAGCCGTTGAACTACGTGAATCAGCCGCCGGTGATCCCGCACAGCGTCGATGGCTATCAGGTGACGAAAAATGTTAACCGTTGCCTGCAGTGTCACGGCACGCAGAGCTACCTCACCACCGGCGCGCCGCGCGTCAGCCCAACGCACTTCACCGATCGCGATGGTCTGGTGAGCAGCACCGTGTCACCGCGCCGCTACTTCTGCCTGCAGTGTCACGTACCGCAAACCGATGCCAAACCGGTGGTGGAAAACACCTTCAAACCGGCTGACGGCTTCGGTAAGTGAGGAAATGATGAAAGAGAAACTTCTGCGCATTTGGCGCTGGTGGCGACGTCCAAGTCGTCTGGCGCTCGGCACCTTGCTGATTCTGGGCTTTGCTGGCGGGATTATTTTCTGGGGCGGATTCAACACCGCGATGGAGATGACCAACCGCGAGCAGTTCTGTATCGGCTGCCATGAAATGCGCAATAACGTCTATCAGGAATATATGCAGACGGTGCACTACAACAACCGCAGCGGCGTGCGCGCCACCTGTCCGGATTGTCACGTGCCGCACGAGTGGGGCCCGAAAATGCTGCGTAAGATCCAGGCGAGCAAAGAGGTGTATGCCAAGATTTTCGGCATCATCGATACGCCGCAAAAGTTCGAGGATCACCGCATTGAGCTGGCGCAAAACGAGTGGCGCAGGATGAAAAACAACAATTCGCAGGAGTGTCGTAACTGCCACAACTTCGATTATATGGATTTCACCGCGCAGAAAACCGTGGCCGCGAAGATGCACAGTAAAGCGATTGAGGAAGGGAAAACCTGTATCGATTGCCACAAAGGCATCGCGCACCATCTGCCGGATATGAAAGACCAGCCAAACGGTTTTTGAACCGGTTGCCATAAATGGCAACCCTACGTTCGAGCTTGTTTCCCCCGTAGGGTCGCCATTTATGGCGACCTCCTTTTTATACCTCCTCTATCCTCACAATTCAGATAGTTTTCCCCACCGCTTCGGCCTATCATCTCAGGCTCCCTCAATTTAGCAGTGGAGCGGTTATGTCGTTAAAGATCAACATCATCAAAGACAAGTTGCTGTCAGAAAACTGGTTTGTGCTGCGCAACTTCACCTACGAACTCACCCGCAACAACGGCGAAGTCGTGCGTCACAAGCGCGAAGTTTACGATCGCGGTAACGGCGCCACCATCCTGTTGTATAACACTGAAAAAAATAGCGTTCTGCTGGTGCGTCAGTTCCGTATAGCTACCTATGTGAATGGCAACGAAAGCGGCGAGCTGATTGAGACCTGCGCGGGGCTGCTGGATGATGACTCGCCGGAAGAGTGTATTCGCAAAGAAGCGATTGAAGAGACCGGTTATCAGGTGGGCAAGGTGGAGAAACTCTACGAAGTCTACATGTCACCGGGCGGCGTCACCGAATTGATCCACTTCTTCGCCGCGCAATACAGCGATGCGCAGCGCGCCAACAATGGCGGTGGCGTTGAGGATGAAGAGATTACCGTACTGGAGCTGAGTTTCCCGGAAGCGCTGGCGATGGTGAAAGATGGCCGCATTCGTGACGGTAAAGCCATTATGCTGTTGCAACATGCGCAGATCGCCGGTTGGTTGAAGCCGTAGTTTTTACGTAGGGTCGCCATTTATGGCGACCTGGCCAATAACCGCACAACCTCAACCAACTCACCCAACGCCTCCGGCACACACTCCGGATACGCCTGCAAACGCGCCAGCGCTTCGGCGTAAGAGGGCATCGAGTGTGCCGCACCGGAGCGCTCCACGCACAGCGAAGCATAAGCCGAAGCAAACAGCGCCGCCTGCGGCAGTTCATCGCCCGAAGCCAGCCGTGCCGCCAGTGCGCCATTAAACGCATCGCCCGCGCCGGTGGTATCCAGCGGCTGCGCCGGAAACAGTGGAATACGCAACGGCGGCTGCTCGGCTACCGAAAGTAACGCGCCGGAAACCCCCAAAGTAATAATCACCTGACGCGCGCCTTTGCGGTGCAGTTTTTCTGCCGCTTGCTGCGCGCTGGCGAAGTCGGTGACCTTCACGCCGGTCAGCTGCATCGCTTCGGTGCTGTTCGGCGTCAGCAAGTCCACTTTCGCCAGCAGCGCATCGGTGACTTTCTGCCACGGCGCAGGATTCATAATTACAAAGGTGCCTCCAGCGCGCGCGTTGTCGATCATGCGCTGAATCGCGCTGAGATTATTCTCCAGCTGCACCAGCAAAATATCGGCGGCGGCGACGGTGGGTTGGCAGCGCGTCACTTCGGCGGCTGTTACCGTGGTGTTCGCGCCGGGATAGACCGAAATCATGTTCTCGGCATCGTCACCGGCTACGTAAATCAGCGCGTTGCCGGTGGGTTTCTCCTTGCAGGTGAACAAGGTGATGGCATCGAAACCGGTCTTTTCCAGATGACGGCGCGCAAACATGCCGAAGTCATCGTTACCAATCTTCCCGATATAGTGCACGCGCGCGCCGGCACGCAGCGCGGCCGTGGCCTGGTTGGCGCCTTTGCCGCCCGGTCCCATCATGCTGGTATGGGCGGTGAGCGATTCGCCCGGCATCGGAAAGCGGTTCATCACCGCGACCACGTCGAGGTTGAACGAGCCAAACACACACACTTTTCCTTTCATCATGCACTCCTGAACAGACGTTCGGCGGCTAAACAGGCACCGCGACAACCGGTGTGATCGGTGGATTGACTAAACACGATTTTCAAACCGTCGCGCGTGGCGGGTGGACGAAGATGCTGCTGGATCTGGCTGCGTAACTGCGCCAGCGGGAAGTCCGCCATCGCCAGCACGCCGCCGCCGAGAATCAGGTATTCCGGATCGAGGATATTCATCTCGGTGGCAATCAACTGCGCCAGCCGTTGCACAAAAGCCTGTAGCTCCGGATGCTCGCGATGCTGGCTAAACAGCGCCGACATGTTGGTTTCTGGCACGTTAGCGCTCGCCCAGCGGCTTAGCCAATGGCCGGAAGTGACGGTTTCCGCACAGCCGCGATTGCCGCACGGGCAGGGCAGATCGTTGCCGGTAATCGGCACATGACCAAGCTCGCCCGCGCCACCATGCTGACCATGATAAAACTGACCGTTTATCCACAAACTGTTGCCCATGCCGGTGCCGGGATACAAACCCACCGCGCTGTCCGGCAGCTGCTCCAGCTGCAATAAATCCCACAACATCAGATGGTTAACATCTTTATCCATCGCTACCGGCACGCCAAGACGTTCGGTGAGCAGCGCGGCAACCGGTTGTTGATCCAGCGCCTGGATAAACGGCAGCGAAATCACCTGCTGGCGGTCGCGGCTGAGAATGCCGGGTAATCCGAGCATCACGCCGCTCACCGGCTGCTGCTCCAGCGTTTCGCTGATTAACTCGCCCAACGCGCTAAGCGCATCAGGTTGCTGCGCCCAGCTGGCCGTCGGCACTTTACGGAAGCTCGACCAAACGCGGCCTGCTTCCATTAGCTGCAGACGTGTGCCGGTGCCGCCAATGTCGATACCGAGCCAGCATTTTTTCATGCGGATACCTGCGCCAATCCCTGAGCCTCATCGATGCTTTCGCGCATCATATTCCAGGCGGTTTCCAGATCGTCATGGATATTGAACAGGCCCGAAGTGCCGACAATCAGCACTTCTGCGCCTGCGCCAACCAGCGTGTTGTAAGTGCGGGTGTTGCAGGAACCGTCGATCTCAATCAGGTATTTATAGCCGTTGGCCTGCTTCAGCGCTTTCAGCTCTTGTACCTTCTGCACCATTTCCGGAATAAACGGTTGTCCGGCGTAGCCTGGGTCTACCGTCATCACGGTGATCTTATCCACCAGATGAATGTAGTGATGGATAAAGGAGACCGGCGTCGCGGGGTTGAGCACCACGCCAACTTTCTTACCGAAGCTGCGGATCATATTGATCACCCGGAACGCATCGCGGTTGATGGTTTCGGCGTGCGGGCAGATGTAATCCGCGCCCGCTTTGGCAATCACTTCAATGAAATCAGTGGGCTGCTCGACCATCAAATGCACATCCAGCGCCACTTTGGTGAACGGGCGAATCTGCTCAATAAAGAACGGCGACAGCGTGATATTTTTCACGTAGTGACCATCCATAATATCGATGTGCAGGAAGTCGGCGCGGGAGTC